>CAYJRI010000008.1:0-16317 GCA_964372435.1 Candidatus Woesearchaeota archaeon
ATATCACTGAATGGATGAACGTCCCTTCAGGACATATTACAACAACGAGCCATGCTGTCAATCTCATCCCAATTGTTCATCAGGCGAGAGCAGGACTTTTGACCATGCTTGATATACTACCTGCCCCTATCCTCCCAGCAAAATAACTCTGCAAATGACAAAAATCATCTCCATCAACCCTTATACAGAAGAAAAAATCAAATCCTCCTCACTTCTCCCCCTATCCCAAGCATCAAAAAAAATCCAAACCTCAAAAAAATCTCTTGAAAAGTGGAAATCCACATCCATACAAGACCGCTGCGCAAAAATCAAGAACATCGCAGATATCCTCAAAAAAAACAAACTTAAGTACGCAAAACTCATGACGCAGGAAATGGGAAAACCCTTGAAACAAGCCATTTCTGAGATAGAAAAATGCGCCTGGGCAACAGAATATTTTGCCGACAATGCCCCAACATTCTTAAAAGAAGAATTTATCCAGACTGAAGCCTATATGAGCTACATTCGCTTCGATCCTTTAGGATTGGTTCTCGGGATCATGCCTTGGAATTTCCCCTTCTGGCAAGTCTGGAGATGTGCAATTCCTGCGCTCTGCGCCGGCAATGTCTTCCTCCTAAAACATTCGACAAATGTGCCAGGATGCGCGCAAATGATCCATGAAATCTTTAATCAAGCACTTCCAAAAGGAGTTTTCACCTCCTTGCTCATTGACTCTTCAACAGCAACACAGATCATTGAAAAGAATCTTATCCAAGGAGTTTCTCTTACAGGAAGTGTAGAAGCTGGAAAACAGATAGCACAAGTCTCGGGGAAAAATCTCAAAAAAACAGTCCTCGAACTTGGCGGCTCAGATCCTTTCATCATCCTAGAGGATGCCAATCTCCAATTAGCATGTGAAACAGCAGTCCAAGCCAGAACCATCAACTCTGGTCAAAGCTGCATCGCAGCAAAAAGATTTATTATTGTAGAAAAAAAATTCAAGGAAGCTGTTCAAAAAATCCTAGAAGCAACCAAAAGCCTTAAAATAGGAGATCCGATGCAAGAATCAACATCAGTGGGCCCTCTTGCCCGAAAAGATCTTGTTGAAAATCTGAAAAATCAAGTGAAGAAAGCATTACAAAGCGGAGGAAAAATCCTTTATCAAACCAAGAATCTACCAAAAAAAGGATTCTTTTTTCCACCAACACTTATTCTCTGCAATAAAAATAATCCTATACTCCAAGAAGAGCTCTTCGGCCCGGTCTTTCTCCTCCTGAAAGTCAAAAATGAACAAGAAGCCATTAAAGTAGCAAACGCTACAAGTTTCGGATTAGGGGCAAGTCTCTGGACACAAAACCTCGATAAAGCTAACCTCCTAGCACAAAAAATCGAAGCAGGTGCAGTAACCATCAATGGCATGGTCAAATCAGACCCAAGACTGCCTTTCGGGGGCATTAAGAATTCAGGCTATGGCAGAGAGCTTGGAAATTATGGAATCAAGGAATTCACAAATATGAAGACAGTTGTTGTGAATAAGTAATGCTCAAGAATATTGCAAAGGATCAATCCTCTTAATATTCCCTACTTAAGTAATGCTCAAGAATATTGCAAAGGATCAATCCTCTTAATATTCCCTACTTTCTTCAATTCTTCATCTGCAGAGAGGATACTCACCACTGAGTTCAACTCCATAGAAGCAATGTGAACATAATCTACCCCGGAAGTAAGATAGTCGTATTCAGCAGCCTTCTTAAGAACAAAAAAACTCAAATCGAACCACGTTAGAGGTAATGAAAGAATAGCATCAATGTTCTTGCGGATATCCAATTGTTTCTTTCCTTCAGCTTGCAAAAGTTTATTAATTTTCACAAGAACATTCAACACCTCAGCCAAAACAAGAATAGAAGCACAAACCTTTAACTTCCCTGATTCTATATCAGAAAGAATCTTCTTGCATACCCCCCCATAACGGGGTTGATTCTCAATTGCATAGATAATAATATTGGTATCTAAGTATATCATGAAAAATCCTTGCGTGTCTCTCGAACTAGCTTCACTGCATCAAGATTAAGTTTAATCTGGGAAGTAAGAAATGCGACAGGATTCTCTACTTTTTGAGATGTATCTACAACAACCATCCCTTTCACAATATACCATTCCACTTCTTTACCAGGCTTCACACCAAGAAATTTCCTTACCTTCTTTGGAATAGTTGTCTGAAACTTCGAGGTAATTTTTGTTTCCATAGAAAGTATTACATGTAATACTTTAAATATCTTTCGTTTATGGACGACCAATCCCTATAACGAAATACCAACCTTTATAATTACCTTTGTATATTACAGATAAAAAAGAGCATTCATCTGAAAATGTCCCTCAAATCATCCTCGCTTAGATTACATAAACAACTCAAAGGCAAAATTTCCATAGCATCAAAAATCAAACTCACCTCAAAAAACCTAGCTCTCCTCTACACCCCGGGAGTTGCATCAGTAGCTCTTGAAATAGCAAAAGATCCCTCGAAAACCTCTCTCTATACCAACAAAGGAAACACAGTCGCTATAGTAACTGACGGAAGCCGCCTTCTTGGTCTGGGAAACCAAGGTCCTTACGCAGCCCTTCCAGTCATGGAAGGCAAAGCTCTCCTTTTCAAAGAATATGCAAACATTGATGCTTTTCCTATTTGCCTTGAAACACAAGATCCGGAAAAAATCATCGAAGCAGTAAAAGCAATAGCTCCAAGTTTTGGAGGCATTAACCTCGAGGACATTGCATCTCCGAAATGCTTCATCATTGAGAGAGTTTTGAAAAAACAGCTTGATATCCCGGTTTTCCATGATGATCAGCATGGAACAGCCATTGTTGTATTAGCAGCTCTCATCAATGCACTCAAAATAGTGAAAAAAACATTGGGAGAAATTAAAGTAACTATTTTAGGAGCAGGTGCAGCAGGTCTTGCGATAGCACATCTCCTTCTTGATTATGGGGTAAAAAATCTCTCTATTTTCGACAATGCTGGTCCTATCTACAAAGGAAGAAAACAAAACATGAATCCTTTCAAGGAAGAAATCGCAGAAAGGATTAAAGGAAAAGAGATAACATTCAAAGAATCCCTTAAAGAGAGTGATGTCTTTATTGGAGTAAGCGGACAAGGGAATATCCTTAAGAGAAATGATCTTAAAGGAATGAGCAAAGATGCAATGATCTTTGCTCTAAGCAATCCAGAACCTGAAATCTCTTATAAAGATGCGAAAGCCTCTGGAGCAAGAATCCTTGCCAGTGGCGGTGGAGGAGAGTACAAAGTGCATGTCAATAACATGCTCGCCTTTCCTTGTATTTGGAGAGGAACATTAGATGCACATACAAAGAAAATTACCAAGAAAATGATTATTGCTTCTGCAGAATCTATTGCAGATTTCGTGAAACCAAATCAGCTGAATAAAAACCATATTCTCCCAACACTGAGTAAAGAACTAGTAAAGAAGGTTGCAAAAAAAGTGCAAGAGGCTGTAAGTTAAAAATTTTATTTTGTTTTCAATAGGCTGTATCCATGCCCCCCCGCTCTACGAGTAAATGCATAACCGCTCCATAAAAATAGAAATGCTACAATAAATCCGACAATTGCAAGCAATATTCTTAAAGGAGTTAATTCAGGCGTATATATCAAAGCTATAAAAACAAGGAAAAGAAAAAACAAGCCAAGAATAATCCCACCTAAACCAAAAAGCCATGTAATTACTCTAAAGGTATCAGTTTTCCCTTTCTCTATCTTCTTTGGTTTTTGTAGGTAAGATCTCCAAAAGAACCAAAAGATATAAAGCAAAATAAGAATTCCAAAAACTCTGCTTATAATCATAGCTCCTTGCCTTGCACTTGAAAAAGTAAGATTGCCTTGATCATTTCCATAGCTATACATAAAAACGATCAAAAAGAAAATAAAGACGATAAAAGCGATCCATAAGACAGTTGTAATTCCTACAAAAATACTAGGAAGCCATTTCCGCATCAAGAAAATAAGGAGAGGAATCAAGGAGAAGTAAAAAGGAATCCTCATCAAAATAAAAAGAGCAACTGAACCTGATGTGAGTGAAGATGGCTCAGGAAAAAAGAGATCACTTATTGACAGAATGAAAAGTATGAGTGCAAGAATAATGTTGACAATGTAAAAAACAGTCAATCCTTTGCTAAGTCTTTTTCCGATCATTTTTTCAAATGATAAAGAAATAACCGATATATAAATCCTAGTGTTATGTCACTCCAAGAGATGCGCCTTTGGCTTCATCTTCAAGAACTTCTGAATCTTTTTTGGAATTGGCGCGACCCTTTGTGTAATTAACATGATACCTCGCGGAGAAGGGATACAAAGAATATTCTTCCTCCATTTCTCTAAGGGAAAAGGATAATCACTCCTATAATGCGCTCCTCGACTTTCTTTCCTAAAGAGCGCGCTCTTGATAATCATCTCGCAGGTAGGCAGCATATGTTTAATATCAAGAGCTGCGATAAGCTTTTCATTCATCTTTAAAGAATCTCCAACAACCAAAGGTATCTTCTTAAATTTCTCTAGCTCATGAAGAGCCTTTCTCATCTCCTTCCCATCCCGAACAACACCCACATCCTTCCACATCATCTTCTGGATCTCTTTTTTCACTTCAATAGGATTTTTTCCCCTCTTAATAGAAAGCATATCTAATAATGCTTGTTTCTTCTCAAGAATTAATTCTTCATCCAATGGAGTATACTTAATTTTCTTTATTTCTTTTGCAATATCTTTTCCTGTGAATCTCCCAAACACAATAATCTCAGCCAAGCTATTTCCCCCAAGCCTATTAGCTCCATGCATTCCTCCTGTAACTTCTCCAATGGCAAATAACCTTGGAACAGAGGTTTTCCCAGTTAAAAAATCAACCAAAATTCCCCCCATAGAATAATGCGCAGTAGGGGCAACCTCCATGCTTTCTTTTGAGATGTCAATTCCAGCAGACTTCTTAAACTGCTGATACATCTTCGGCAATCTCTTTAAAATATATGATTTAGGCTTATGAGCTATATCTAACCACACCCCACCATGCCTCGTTCCTCTTCCTTCTTCTATTTCCTGATAAATAGCTCTTGCCACAATGTCTCTTGCACTTAACTCTAATCTTTCAGGATCATATTTTCTCATGAACCTCTCTCCTCTAGAGTTAAGCAAGATGCCCCCCTCTCCTCGAACAGCCTCTGTCACCAAAACCCCCCCAGCCTCTGCTGGATAAACCATCCCTGTAGGATGAAATTGAAACATCTCCATATCCATGCACCTAGCGCCAACTCCATAAGCCAATCCAACACCATCTCCAGTATTCTCCCAAAATCTCGATGACGAACGAGTGAAAACGCGAGAATGTCCCCCTGCACACAACACTACAATCTTCGCATGAAACACAATAATCCTCCCATACAAGAGATCAATACCTATTGCTCCATTCACCCTTCCTCTTCTCTGGAGCAATGAAAAAATGTAGACCTCACTCCTAGACCTTATTTTTCTCTTCTCAACTTGATCTACTAAAGTATTCAAAATATCTCTTCCTGTATGATCTCCTGCAAAACACGCCCTCCTATAGGATGCTGCTCCAAAAAATCTTTGTGTAATTCTCCCATCTTTCTCTCGATGAAAATGAGTGCCCCAATCAGCCAGCTCCTTCACAGCATCAGGAGCATTCTTGCATAACAGCATCACTCCTCGCATATCGTTAATATATCCTCCATCTCTAATCGTATCAGCAGCATGAATCCTCCAGTTATCCTGAGGATCCATATTTCCAAGAGCAGCGTTAATCCCTCCTGTTGCCATAATCGTATGCGCATCCCTCTTCTTGCATTTCCCAACAACAAGCACATCTACTTTAGAATCAGCAAGCTCAATTGCACAGCGAAGACCAGCTCCTCCCGATCCAATCACAAGAACATCAGACTTCTCAATCTCTTTTTCCATTCTCTCAACAAGAAAGAGAAGATTATAAAGATTATGTCGAGCAAAAAGAAACAAACCTTTATATAACATTTCCCTCTCTAAAGAATATGAAACAAGAGAGGAAAGGTCCAAGAGGCAATAAAGAAAGAAGAAAAAATCAAAAATTCAGAACAGAAAAAGATACTCTTGGAAGGAAAAAAATTCCTAAAAACGCCCTCTACGGCATCGAAACCCAAAGAGCAATAGAAAATTTTCCTATATCAGGCCTTAAACTCCAGAGAAGCTTCATCCATACCTATATTCTTATCAAAAGAGCAGCAGCTATCGCAAACAAGAAATCAGGAAACCTAGAGGGAAAAAAAGCAAATGCAATCATCAAGGCCTGCAATCTCCTTCTCCAAAATTATGAAAAATACAAAGATCAATTCAAAGTTGATGTGTATCAAGCAGGTGCAGGCACCTCGGAGAATATGAATATCAATGAGGTTGTTGCAAATCTCGCACTTACCATAATGAAAAAGAAACATGGAGAGTACAGCATCATCAACCCCCACGATCACGTCAACCTTTCCCAGTCCACCAACGACACCTTCCACTCAGCAATCCACATCTCAGCCTACATTGAAATTCAGCACCATCTCCTTCCTCCTCTCAAAAGGCTAGAAAACACATTAAGAAAAAAATCAAACCAATTTAAAAACATTCTAAAATCAGGCAGGACACATCTCCGAGATGCTCTCCCCATAACGCTAGGTCAGGAATTCCACGCCTATGCAGAGACCATCAAGCAAAATATACACCATATTGAAGATGACTCTCGCTCTTTACTTGAACTCAATCTAGGCGGAACAGCAATCGGCACAGGAGTCAATGCAAGTAAAAGCTTTGCAACAATTGCAATCAAAGAACTAAGAAAATCAACAAGCTTTCCCTTCAGGCAGGCACGAGACCTTATTGAAGCAACTTCAAGTCTCACAGCAGTTGCAAGAACCTCAGCACCTCTTAAAACTCTTGCCCTTGACCTTATCAAGATCTCCAATGACATTCGCCTCCTCAGCTCAGGCCCTGCAACAGGCCTCAACGAGCTTGAGCTTCCAGACGTCCAGACAGGCTCATCAATCATGCCAGGAAAAGTCAATCCTGTGATTGCAGAAATGCTCGATATGGTTGCCTTCCAAGTCATTGGCAATGATACCACCATCACACTTGCAGCCCAAGCAGGCCAACTCGAACTTAATGTCATGATGCCTGTAGCAGTCTACAACCTTCTCAACTCCATAGAAATCCTTGGCCACGCGATAGATATCTTCTCAGAAAAATGCGTGAGAGGCATCAAGGCAAATGAAAAAAAATGCAAAGAATATCTAGAGAGAAATCCTATCCTTATCACAGCCCTCACACCCTACATCGGCTACAAAAAAGCAACAGAAATTGCAAAACAAGCCTACAAAGAAGAAAAAAGTATCCAAGAAATCACCCTTAAAAAAGGAATCCTAAGCAAAAAAGAAATAGACAAAATCTTCAGTCCCAAGAATCTTATAAAAAGTGAATCCTAAGCAAAAAAGAAATAGACAAAATCTTCAGTCCCAAGAATCTTATTAAAAGTAAATGACAAACTACATCATCCTCGGAGGCTACGGCAATATTGGCCAGGTCATATCCAAGGATCTCGTCCATTTTTCAAAAGCGCAGATAACCGTAGCAGGAAGAAACGAAGAAAAGGCGCAGAAGTTTGCAGAATCACTGCGAAGTAAAAGAGTTCATTTCGCAAAAACAGAGGTTACTGATGTTAGAGCATTGTCTGAAATCTTGAAAAAGTATGATGTTTGCATCAATGCAACACAGTACTACTATAATCTCTATGTGATGAAAGCCTGTCTGAAAGCAAAAACCAATTACATAGATCTTGGTGGTCTCTTCCACACCACAAGAAAGCAGCTGCCCCTCCATCATCAGTTCGAAAAAATAGGAAAACTCGCAATCCTCGGCTGCGGCTCAACCCCCGGAATAACCAACGTCATGGCATCCCATGCCAGTCAATTCTTCGACACGCTTGAAAGCATAGAAATCAGCTTTGCAGACGCAGACTTCACACAATACAAGCAAAAATTTATCATCCCCTACAGCTTCTATACACTTGTTGATGAATTCACCTTGAATCCATATATCTTCCATAAAGGCAGACTCTCTCCAGAGAAACCACTCAGCGGAGAAAAAATTCTCTGGTTTAGAGAATTTCCAAAAGCAATGCAAGAGCAAAAAGGATTCTACACGCTTCATTCAGAACTTGCAACATTCCCCTCATCGTTCAAGGAAAAAGGATTGAAAGAATGTTCCTTCCGTGTGACCTTCCCGCAGCAATTTGTGGAAAAAATAAAATTGCTTGGAGAACTTGGTTTCACGGGGAAAGAGCAAATAAAATTCAAGGGAAAATCTCTAAAGACTTTGGATATCACAGCGCAAATCATGGACCAATGGCTACCTCAGCAACAAATTCATGACGAAGAGGTTGTGCGCGTAGACCTTGGGGGGAAGAAAAGGGGAAAGGAAAAAAGAATGATCATAGATGCGTTAACGAAAAGTAAAGGAATGATTCCTGCAGGAACCTATGACACCGGTGTCCCAGCATCTATTATCGCGCAGATGATCGGAGAGAACCGAATAGAAAAAACAGGAGTTCTCCCTCCAGAACAATGCATCTCCCCAATCCCTTTTTTTCAAGAGCTTAAAAAGCGAGGAATTCAGATTCTTATCAACAACCAGCAACTCCATCTATAACAAGCTTTTTATAGCAATGGTTGCTCAGAGAGCTATGGAAGAAAAAGCTGAACTCCAAAAAATCAGTTTTATAGGGGTTGTGGAAAAAACAAGAAAATTTTTTCTCTGCTCGCTCCCAGAAAATGCAATCAAGAAAGTAGAACCCTTCAGAAAATACAGTTGCAGAATCAAGGGGAAAACGTTCAATATGGTGGTATTTAAAGGCGGAAAAGGAAAATTTTCAGGATTAGAAGGAAAAGTATTCTTCCTCCTCCAGCCAAAAACCATACATGAATTAAAACTAAAGTTAGGGAAGATCAAGGTCGAACTCTGGCAAGACGAATTCTAAAATGCCAAAGAAAAAGCAAGCATCTGTATTTGTTCCTCTCAATGAGAAAGATGTAAAGTATGCAATTGAAATTCCAGTGAAAACTCCCGATCCGAGCTCTTTAGTAACTTTTGAGAAAGCAAAAACTCTTAAAAAGAAAAAAACAACGCAAACCCCACCACCATCAAAAGAGTATATCATAGTGATAACAGAAAAACCAGCTGCTGCAGCAAAGATCGCAGATGCGCTCGGAAATGCCCGCAAAATGTCTGAGCAAGGTGTCCCGTACTACGAACTCGTGCGAGACCAAAAGAAAATTATTGTAGCTTGTGCAGTAGGCCATCTTTTTACCATAGCCCAAAAAGAAAAATCCTCAACCTGGCCTGTCTTCAATCTTCACTGGAGTCCAAATTATCTTGAAAAGAAGAATGATTGGAGCAAAAAATACCATCAAACGCTTGTAAAATTATGCAAAAATGCAGAAAACTTTATCGTTGCAACAGATTACGACATTGAAGGAGAGGTAATTGGGTGGAACATTATCCGCTTCATTGCAAAAGCAAACGATGCTGAACGAATGAAATTCTCCTCCCTAACAAAAGATGAATTAGAAGAGGCTTTCCAAAAAAGAAGCAAAACAATTAACTGGGGCCAGGCAATCGCCGGAGAAGCAAGGCATTATTTAGACTGGATGTATGGCATCAATCTCTCACGAGCCCTCATGAGCGCGATCAAAAAAGCAGGAAATTTCAAGATCATGTCTATAGGAAGAGTCCAAGGTCCCTCCTTGAATATCATTGTCGAGCGAGAACTCGATATCAAGAATTTTAAATCAGAGCCCTATTGGCAGGTATTTCTTATAGTAAATGATGGTCAGAATAAGATTGAGGTAAAATATATCAAAGATCTTACCAAAAAATCAGAGCTCATTCCGTTCCAAAATTTGAAAGGAAAAAAAGCCCATGCAGTTACTGAAAAAAAAGAGCA
The DNA here is from genome assembly GCA_964372435.1 of Candidatus Woesearchaeota archaeon. Lineage (GTDB taxonomy): Archaea > Nanobdellota > Nanobdellia > Pacearchaeales > GW2011-AR1 > CAYJRI01. The sequence continues at coordinate 10,008 of CAYJRI010000008.1, forward strand.
GCAATTGCCCCCTCCGCCGCCATTTGACCTCACTACCTTGCAAACAGAGGCCTATCGCTTCTATCGAATCACTCCAGCACGGACGCTCCAGATAGCCCAGCAGCTCTATCTCACAGGAGCAATCTCCTACCCCCGCACAAGCTCGCAAAAAATACCAGACGTCATCCAGCCAAAAAAAATTCTCGAAAAATTATCAAAAATGTTTCCCTTCATCAAAGACAATGTAAAAAGAGCAAAACCAGTCGAAGGAAAGAAAAGCGATCCAGCGCATCCCTCTATTTATCCAACCGGAGAACTGCCCTCTTTTGATGGCGAAAACAAAAAAATATATGATTTGATTGTTAGAAGATTTGTTTCTTGTTTCTGCAATAATGCCATAATCGACAGAAAGCAAATACTGGTCACGCGGGAAGACTTAAAATTTACAGCAAATGGCGCGCAAATTCGAGAGCAGGGCTGGATGAGGGTCTATAAATCTGATCTGAAAGAAAAGGAACAGCCCGACGTAAACGGAGAAGTCTTAATTGAGGAAGCAAGAATTGAAGAAAAAATGACGCAACCTCCAAAAAGATATACTCCAGCATCCTTAGTTGCAGAGCTCGCAAAAAGAAATCTTGGGACAAAGGCGACAAGAGCAGCAATTGTTGAAACTCTCTATGACCGCGGGTATATGAAAGAGCAATCCATAGAGGCAACCCCCCTCGGAATCCAGCTCATCTCCACCTTAAAAAAGTATTCCCCAGTAATTATCGATGAAAAACTCACGCGCCATTTTGAAGAAGAGATGGACTCGCTGCAGACCATGAAGCACAACCTTTTAGAACGAGAAGAACAAGTAATCCAAGAAGCAAAAAAGCATATACAAGATATTTCCCAAGAATTCCAAAAAAAAGAAAAAGAAATCGGGCAAGAGTTGATTGAAGCAAACAAAGAGTCAAGAAAAGAAGAACAAGAAGCAAACATCTTAACGCAATGTCCTCAATGTAGCATAGGAAATCTTCGTATTCTCTACTCACCAAAAACCAAGCGTTCCTTCATCGGATGCACCCATTATCCTCAATGCAAAGCCGTTTACTCATTACCTCCAAATGCTCTCATCAAAAAAGCCGGGAAAACCTGCCCAGAATGCAAATTTCCAAAGTTGCTCTCCATAAAAAAGGGAAAGCGCCCTTGGGAATTCTGCTTCAATCCCCAATGCCCTACGCGTCAGGCAGGCTACATCAAAAAAGAAATTCAAATCCATGAAAAGACAATAGAAAATGCCAATACAGAATCTGAAGAGCACTAATGATGAACGAATTGCACTTCCTTATTATGCAACTCCACAGCCTTCTCCAAAAGCCTAACTCTATGCCTTGAGATCATTTCATTATCCTGGAAAGAATTCTCATCGACAACAACCTTTACTTCCTGAGGAATCTGCTTCAGAGCATAAAAAATTGATAGAAAAAAATCCTCATAGGATTTCTCACTAAGAATCTCGCTTGTTTGCATATTGACAGCATAAAATCCATCAGAGCCTTGCCTAATTCTATACTCTATCATGTCACAACAAAAGGAGATAAAGTATAAATATCTTTTTACAACCACCCTCTCTTCTTAATCCCCTCATTCACAATAACAAAATCCATGCTCTTCTCAGGAAGAGAGCGATGCTTCCTAATAAAAAGGATTCTTCTCCCTTTCTCATATTGCAACTCCAAAATACACTTGCTCCAATACTTTAAAATATCCCCTCCAACCATATGAGTTATTTTCTCTTTCCCTTGCTGTATTTCTTCTCTTGATAAAAAATCAGCATACACTTGATTCGTCGCTAAAACAGGAATATTCCGAATACGTGAGATTTGCGCCAAAGTGCGAAGCTGCCTTGCCAGTGCACTATTCACAGCCTTAATATTTTCTAATTCCTTGCTTTGTAAAGCCTCAGCAAGCACCAATCGATAGAGCATTGCAATACCATCAATAACAATAAGTCCTACAGGGTTTTTCTGATTTAGTTCTTTCAGTAAAATCTCAAAAGTCTCGCTCTGCTCTTTAAAAGAAGTTGGCTTGAAAAGCATGATATTTTTGAGCGTAGTTTCTAAACCTTCCTTACCAACCAACTGCTTCACCCTATCCACAGAGAATCCACCTTCAGTATCAATAAAAATAATCTTGTTTCCTTTCTTTGCCTGACTCACACCTGCAAGGAGGCAAAAATTCGTCTTCCCAGATCCAGCAGGCCCATAAATCGTAGTAATCACATCCCTCTCGTAACCACCATGGAGAAATTTATTTAAATCATAACTTCCCGCAGAAATTTTTGGCTCAAGTTTCTCAGCTTCTCGGCTTTGTTCTTCCATAAAATAAAAATCAAAAAGGAGTTAATAAGGATTATGATACTTCCCTAACCTTTTCTCCGACATCAAACACCTGCGTCTCCCATCTCCAGAGCCGGAAACCAGGCTTACTCCAGAGATCCAAAGGCAATCGATGCTTCTGGAGAAGAGATTCAACAAGAGCAATCTTCTCGCCTTCAAATTCATGTGCCAACAAAAATCCTTTATAGCTCATAAAGAAAAATTCCAAGGAATCCCGAGCAGAAGCATCCTTGACAGAAACAGGCTCCTTTGCAGAAATCACATAAAGCCGCACGAGTTTTGTAAAATCAACTTTTTTCTGCATCTGGAGAACATATTCTACAAAAGCCTTCTGATCTAAACTGCCGAAAACCTTGCCATCCTGCTTCACAAAAAAACCTCTTGCCTGCCGAAACTCCTTCTTATCAGAAATCTTTCCCTCTTTCAAAAGAGCAAAGAATTCTCGAATTTGTTCTGGAGTGTACTTTCCAAGCATCTCTGAAGGAAAAGAACAGAATTAATAAATGTTGGGGAAAATGAAGTCAGCATGAGTCAAGAGATGGGAAGGAGGTGAACGAGGGAGGAGTTGGTTCCTATCGCTTATTTCGCTTTCTTAAAACTCGATTCTAATTTATCTAGCTCTTTCTCAATCCTTGCAACAGCGTCGTGCAGGGCTTTCTTTGCAGTCTTTTCCTTAGTCTTAATTTTCAACAAAGGATCCTTCGTCGGATGGTCTCTTCTCCATGCTGCCAGAACAACACTATCATCCTCCTGCAAATATGATCTCAAAAGTTCAGCCATAGTCACACTACCTAATTCCAACTCAATCTCGTTCTTTTCCTGTTTCAAATATTGTATTTGCATTTCCTGAGGAGAGAGGGTGTATTTATAAAACTTGCTACTCAAAGTAGGATAACTTCCTACATGCTTCTCAAGAAAAATAAACTTTAAATAGTCCTTTCCTATCGCCAAGATATGCGAAGGGAAGAAAGCGGTCTCGTCAGAATCGCAAGAGGAAACCACGATCACCTCAGCAATGCTGACCAACAACATATCGTCTACCTTGCATCTCGGCTCCACCAAGGCCCTGAATATGAACTGCAATGGATCTACCGCAATCATGAAAAAAGAGAAATACGTACGATGGCGGGAGAAGCTTTAAACTACTCGGGACTGAGGATTCTACTTCACGAGCTCCTAAGAGTTCCCTATGAACTCTTCAATCGATCACACTTCTAGATCAATCCTTAATTGGAGAAGATCAGTAATAAATCGTATAATTTTCCTGAGATGATGAATGACCTCTTTCTCATCATCAGAGAACTTACTTTTCCTTAATTAAATAAAATAAAACTTTTTAGCAAGCTCAGCCTTATCACTCTTCATCAATCTCAATCTCCTTCCCTAAAAGATTCTCCTTATTTCCAAAAATCTTCAAAACAGGCTGTTTCTTCTCCTCCTTATTCCTCAAAGAAATCTTCAGAAAGTTCTCAATCTTCTCAATCACTTGTAAAGCCCCAGCAGGCAAAGCCCCTTGCTCAATCTTCTCCACAACATGCTCGTCCTCTCCTAAAGCAAGCGCAAACTGCCTGATACTCAACCCCCGTGCCCTTCTCGCCCTTGTAATATGCCACTGAAAATGATCGATCAATCCAAACTTCGTAATTTCCTTAGGACTCGCCTTCTCAATAACCTTTTTCACCTCATGCTGAACAGGCTGAGGAGAAGATTTCGGCTTCACCCCTGTCAATCGTGCCAATCGCTCTCCTACAGTATAAGGCCTCTCCATTGCCTGAAGCTGCTGAGGCGTAGGCTTCTTAATGACAGGGATCCCTCCTTTCTCAGAACAAGTCTTGCATAATTTGACAACCTCAAAATTATAAATAGCATCAAACTCCCCCTTATCCCCACATAATGCGCATTCCATCTTTACTCCTTAACCCCCAATAAAGAAAGGTGATTATTTATGCTTTTCTATAAACCAGGATATAGGAAAAAATTAATGAAGAACAGAAGAAGTTTTAAGATATCTCTTCACTTTCCCTTCTAATTGAGACAATTTCTTAAAAGCTTCCTCAGCTTCATGATAAGAGAGAGGTCGAATCTCCTGAATCCGAGAAATCTGATCACTCTCGGACGCTCGCGGTTGCTCACGCTTTACATAAAGTGATGTAGCTATTCTCTCAAGTTCAGAAGGAGTCAATTTCGCAACAGATGTAACAAAAAAATCAAGAGAGGAACCATGCCTTTCCAAAGTCTTTGAAAAATTACGATGAAAAAAAGCAAGTCTTTGAGTCGGAACTAATCCAGGGTAATCCCCATTAAGCTCTCTGCTCAAAATACCATCTGCCCGAAGAGAAGCAAACTCAGTACCAAGATCAGATGAGAAAGGACCATACATATACAAAAAAAATTTAAAACCCAAAGGCAACTTCATCATTCCCTGGAGGAGATAAACTGCCTTTTGTAAATAAGCTTCATTACACCAAATCTTTTTCTTATGCAATTTGTCCACAAATTCCGCCAAAACAGCGGCTTGTCTTAACCTTTCCATGGAATACCATTTATTTTGTTATTTATATTCTTTACGGAAAATCATATAAACGGATTCTCCATCTTGCCCAAGAAATCATTTATCACCCTCTTCCTAGAAGAAACCACAACCTCTTCCAGCTCCTCCAAAGTCTTCAACTCCTCAATCTTCACCCGCTCATCTACGAAAATCGTAGGTAGGGAAGAGATATTATAATAATCCCTTAGCAAAGCAATAGAAGTAATATTATTATCTCCCGCAAGAGGAATCAGCATAACCTCACTTCCATACTTCTCCTTCAGCTCTCTCAAAAGGTCAGAAAAAACCCCCTGTTGAGCCTTCTTTTCCAGGTCAGGATTCTGGTATTGATAAAAATAAACAACATTATGATAGCTCGAATTGCATCGCTCCCGAATAGTCATGCTGTTAATCCAAAAAATAGCCCGCAAAACATCATATTTCTTATGCTGATACACAATATCTTCAGTCAGCTTATTCGCCTGCTTTCCCCGATCAAGCTGCTTCGCCTCCTCATAAATACGGTCTCCAAAAGCAATATTCTCCCGAACAGCTGTAACACAATTGATCTCCAGCTCCTTATAGATCTCGCTCTGCACCCGAACATCAATCAAATCAACCTCTGACTTCGCAAAAGCAATTCCAGCCCTGCTTGTCCTGTAATTCTCTAACAAAAAGCCAAGCCAAATTCCAAATCCAAAAACAATCACAGCTGCCACTAATGCCTGCCAAAACACATGTCGGGGATTATCAAACATTTTTTCTAAGTACTCATGTATTTAAGAGCAATCAAGTTAAATTTACTTTTCATAAATTTTAAAGCAATATAATTTATGTACCAATAATTATCAAACATCCCTTAAAAATCGATTCCTGGTTTAAAAGTATTTAGCTAGTCAAAAGAAAAAGAAAGAAAGAGGTTTATAGGGATTTGGATGCGCCCATCACTTCGTCCCCCAGCCCAGTTTCCCAGTAGAAATCTTATACAAAGAAGCAATCAAAAGAAAAGGATAAAAGGTAAGATAAAAAGTCAAATAAAACAAAAGCGTAAGAATACTCCTCTTCCGGATAAATTCGTGCTCCTTCATCTGGGAAAATGCAAAAAGCGTAAAGTAAAATCCCAGTAAAAACAAAGCAATCCCAAAGACATTCAGCACCGTGGGAGTAATGTAAAACTCCCGTAATGCCAGAGGATTCAAATTCGCATCAAGAGAATATTTAACAATAAAAAACCTCAAGTAAAGATTACGAACCGTAAGATAGAAAAAAACTCCCAGCCCAAACAATCCAAGAAACATTGAGATAGAAAAAAAAGGGATAATAAAGAAACCAAGTCCTCTCTTAAAAACATCTGCCTTATATTTCAATAAAGTTCGGAAGAGCACAGTCTGAACTCCAGTCACTTGTATCAGGATCT
>CAYJRI010000009.1:0-15725 GCA_964372435.1 Candidatus Woesearchaeota archaeon
AGCGTTGGAGGAAAAATAATTGTCAAATGAAATGTTTAATAAAAATGAAAGGAGGTCAAAAATATGGATAAGAAAGAAATCTTGATGATTGTCTTTATCGGAGTATTGCTGATAACAACTGCAATACAAACTGTGCAACTGGTTAGCTTAGGGAGTGCGAAAGTAGTGACGACAGGAGCTGCAACTGTGCCTGCAACTGGTGGAGCATCACAGGGCTCTGGAGGTGGTGGAGTGCCAACGAATCTTCAGAACCTTCCCTCAATGGTTGGTGGTTGCTAATTATAGTACTGACATTTTTGAAACATGAAACAGGAAAGTTTTATTGGGAGGTATCTCTATCTCCTCTTGATTTTTGCAGTTATCTTCTCGATAGTGAATATGGTGATGCTTCAGCAGAGAGTATCGAAAGTCAGAGGGGCAAGAGAGATTGCTCAAGAGCAGTTAGAGCCTGCGATCCTTGAAGTTATCATGATCAAAGCTGATTGTGAAAATTGCTTTAATATTGACAAAGCCTTAGAGGATCTGAAGAAACAAAATGTGAATGTGACTCAGGAAAATATTCTTCGAGCTGATTCTGCAGAGGGTAAGGATATTCTCCAGAAGTATGGAATTGAAAAACTTCCAGCGCTGATCATAAAAGGTGAAATAGAGAAGGAGCAGTTAAAGGGATATTTTGACAGGATTGGAGATATCAAGAAAGATGTAGTTGTTTATACTTCTCTCATCCCCCCTTATTATGACCTGGTCCAGAAGAGGGTTGTAGGAGAGGTTACCTTGACTCATTTAATTGACAGTAGTTGCAAAGAATGTGCTTCTCTTGATGATTTTGCAGAGGCATTAAAGAAGCTGATGTTTGTAAAAGAGGAGAAGCTTGTTTTGTATGATTCTCCTGAGGGGAAAGAATTGATCAAAAGATTTGACATTAAGCATATACCTGCTCTTCTCATCTCCCAGGAGATTAATGCCTATCCTGAAGTACAACAGCAATTACTCACAGCTCAGGCAAGAGAGAAGAATGGATTTTATGCAGTGCATTCAACAGTGCCTCCTTATCGCAATCTCACTTCAAATAAAGTCGTTGGATTAGTTGCGTTTATTATGTTGAAGGATGATTCATGCAAGGAATGCTATGATGTTACTGTCAATAAGCAGATTCTCCAGAGATTTGGGATGCATCTTGCGACAGAGAAAACCTATGACATCTCTTCTCAAGAAGGTAAAGTACTTGTTGCAAAATATAATATTACAAATGTTCCGATGATTCTTGTGTCTCCTGAAGCATCTGTCTATCCTATCTTTGTGAATGCATGGGATGATGTCGGGAATATAGAGAAAGATGGATGGTATGTGATGCGCTTTCCAGAGATTGTAGGGACTGTCAAGGATTTAAAGAAAAATAAAATTATCACTGGGGGATAAAATGGATTCTCCTGTAACTCGCCCAAATAAGAAGCTTTTATATGGAGGCTTAGCTCTCTTGCTTGGAATATTGATTATAGGCATTATTATCGTGAATAGCTCAAGGAAAAATTCAGGAGAAAGCTATCAATTTCCCCTTCCAGAGAGTGTGGTGAGGCAGTATTTTACAGCTTGGAATAATAAAAATTATCCAGATATGTATGCTACTCTTTCTGATGGATTTAAAAGGATAGATCCGAATGCAAAGGACCTTGTTACCTTTAGAAGTTTTGCGAGCTCGCAGGGAATTGAAGGGGTCAATATCATCAGCATTGAGGAGAAGTCGAATGACGGAAAGACAGCAAGTGTTGATTACTCTGTTGAATTTATCTTGAGTGATGGAAGCAGGAGTCCATTTACAGGAACTTTCACCTTAAAATTCAGACAAGGAGATGTTATCCAAGGATGGAAATTGATCCATCCCTATGGAGAAAATATTGATACTTCGTAAAATGGCAGTACAAACGCATCAAACCCAAAAAGAAAGCATCTTTTCCCTTGTGAGGGTATTGTTGAAAGAGCACTGGAAATTCTTTATTATTTTGTCATTGATCTTTCTCTTCCTGTATACCTTCTTGTACGGATTCTGGAGAATTCCTCTTCTTGATTTTGGGATTAGTAGAATGACTGCATTTGGAGTGAGTGATTATCTTTTTGTTCTTTTTATCTCACCCTTACTTGCACTTTTTGTTGCTCTTTTTCGTTATGAAAGAAAGAATAAATTCTCTCGCCTTTCTTCAGCTTCTACTTTTGGAGGACTTGGGGGAAGTATTGGAGGATTTATTGCAGGTATTTGCCCTATGTGTCAGGGCATTGTCCTTGTTGCTTTTGGAGGTACTTTATTCAATATCCAGACAGCAGCGCTTATTCCCTATCTTGGAGTTATTAAGATTGTCTCGTTTGGTCTTCTCCTTCTTGCAGTTGTGGTGAAGGCAGATAGCATCTGCAAGCAGAGATGCCTGGCTTGTGAAATTCTCACAAGAAAATGAAGATCTCTAGGGTCTTGATTATTATCTTCATTATGGTGATTGTTCTTGTCGGCATTGCTCTTTTAGGAGTATCTTCGAAAAAACCACGAGTTACTGAATTGAATGGAATGAGTTATGAAGAGTTGTGTAAGAAAAATAAAGACTTGTGGATGGAAATGGAACCCTGGAAAGATGGAAAAAAGATCTCGAGTGAGAAATGCATGGGGTGTATGATTGGTGATAATCATTTTTGTAAGAGTGAGGAGTATGTGAACTACATCAAGAAAATCCCGGGTATGGAAAAAATGGAAATGCAACAAATCCAATCTATCGACAGAAGAGTTACAGGTCTTGAAGAAGCAGAAAAATCTCAAATCGTCACACTTTCCAACGGCGAAACATTTAACCTGGAAGCAAAGCCAGTTGCAAAAACCATACAAGGAAATTTGATCAGGATGTACAGCTATAATAGCCAGATACCTGGCCCGCTCATAAAAGTCAAGCAGGGCAGTAGCGTTTACATTAACTTTACAAACAGCATTGATTCTGATACAACTGTTCACTGGCATGGCATTCGTGTGAAGAACGAATTTGATGGTGTGCCTAATGTTACGCAAAAAGCAATCAGTCCGGGAGAAAGCTTTCTTTACAAGCTAGATTTTCCTGATGATGGTGTCTACTGGTATCATCCGCATATACGAGAGGATTTGCAGCAGGAACTGGGATTGTATGGAAACATACTTGTAGAACCTAAAGCAGGCTACAACAACGTAGACAGAGAAGTGATGTTATTTCTTGATGACATAAGAATGGAGAATGGCGACGTTGATACTTTCAGCAAAGATTATGCACTATTTGCTTTGATGGGGCGTTTCGGAAATGAAATGCTTATCAATGGCGAAACAGACTACAAAATCGATATAAGAAAAAATGAAGTTCTCAGGTTGTATCTTACGAATTCTGCTAACACGAGGACATTTAATTTTTCTATTGATGAGCTAAAAATGAAGCTTGTTGGCGGGGATTCTGGAAAATATGAAAAAGAATCATTTGTCGGTTCTGTAATAATAGCTCCAGCGGAACGTTACATAGTTGAGGTTTATTTCAATACATCTGGATCCTATAGGATTCTGCACACTACGCCTGAAAAAACTTATGCGCTTGGGACAATAAGTGTTTCAGAATCTCAGGGAGCAGAGAAGTCTGTCCAGTTTTTAGCTCTTAAAGAAAATAAAGATATAGAAACTGAGCTAGAACCGCTCAAAAAATATCTCAGCTTTGAGCCAGATTATGAGATAGATCTTACTATAGAAATGCCTGTCATGGGAAATATGGATCACAGCATGATGGGTATGATGAATGACGCAAAGCCGATAGAATGGGAAGACGATATGGCTGCGATGAATGAGATGATGACCAGCGATAACACTCGATGGATACTCAAAGATAGAAAAAGCGGAAAAGAAAATATGGATATCAATTACAAGGTAAAGGTAGGCGATAAAAAAAAGATAAGGATTTTCAACGACCCAGATTCCATGCACCCCATGCAGCACCCGATTCATCTCCATGGTCAAAGGTTTGTCATTTTAAGCCAGGATGGAAAGCAAAATGATAATCTTGTATGGAAAGATACTGTATTAGTGCCAGCCGGAAGCACAGTAGAGATACTTGTAGATTTTACTAATCCTGGAGAATGGATGATTCACTGCCATATCGCAGAGCACTTAGAGGCCGGCATGATGGCGTCATTTACAGTTAAAAATTTGAATGAGAGGTAGATTGAATATGGATTTTACTTGTGATCAATGTGGAGGGAGTTTTGCATCAGCAGATGGACTCGTATCTCATAAGAGAGATAAGCATGGTATAGCATCAAAAGTATCTGCTCCTAAAATTTCAAAAAAATCTCGGAAATCAATGATATGGGCAGTTATTATTGCTTTGTTTCTTATCTTAGGTATTTGGTATTATTATCGAGAACCTGATTATGGGCCAGAGAACATACCGAGAAAGCCGATTCATTGGCATCCTGAACTACAGATTGTTATAGATGGAGAAGAGCAAATTATTCCTAAGAATATTGGTATAACTCCTACAAGACATTTTCCTATTCATACGCATGAAACAGACGGAATTCTTCATTTAGAAAATAACAATCCACAACTAAGAGATTTTTATCTCGGAACCTTTTTCGAGATTTGGGGTAAGGCTTTTAATAAGAGTTGCATTTTTGAATATTGTACGAATAATGGAACTCTTAAAATGACTGTCAATGGCAAGGAGAATTTTGATTTTGATAAGTATTTCATGCATGATGGAGATGAAATTATCATAGAGTATGCAAGAAAATGATAATTCCAGAAGAAAATAAAGAAAATGAAAACATATCGCAAGAGGCGAGTATGAATAACCAAGTAAGTAAGCCTCAAAAGAAAAATATGAGCGAGAAGATCGTTACTGTATTTATTATCTTAGCTTTTGTTGTAGCTCTTTTTGCTCTCTTCTATACTATTAAAGGTATATTCTTTCCCTCAAAAGCTATGGGAGAAGTTGTAGGCAATATGATGGGCTCTCGCATGAGTAGAATGTCACTTACTCCTTTTGATGTTGAGCTTGCACAAGAGTTTATGGACAAAGATAAAGATGGGAAGTGTGATGTGTGTGGGATGGACGTAGAGTTGTGTATTGATGCTGGGCAACTGCAGTGTAATATGGACTCCAAGTCTACTATAGGAGTTCTTGGTTCTCAGCATATTCATGCAGATTGGAAAATTTATCTCAATGGAAAGGCTCTGGACTTTTTAGATAAAGATCATATGAGCAGAATGCAAAGTAGTTTACCAGTAAGCAGCTTCATCCACGTTGATTCTGGCGCGCCTTCACCTGAAAAAACTGGCGATATCGTCCATATGCATGCTACAGGAGTTCCTTTATGGATCTTTTTTGATAGCATAGAGCTAGAATTGTCAAGTGGAATGAAAGCCTATGTCAATGGAAAGGAAATATCAGATTACAAAAATTATGTTTTCAATGACTTAGATAAGATCTTAATAACCGATGGCAAGGGAGATGTACAAGAACAAATGAACTCCATAACTGATTTTGGAAAAATCCATTAAACATAGAGAATGAAAAAACTAGCGTCACTTGATCTCGTAACTAAGATTCTTTTGATAGGACTGATTATTTTCGCGTCATATTTTATTTTCTTTTCTATTCTCCAGCTATTATTCTTAAAAAATCCACGAACTATGACTGAGATGATGGAGCGAATGATGGGAATTAACCAGGGATATTCTACTCTGAATTTTCTCTCCCTTATGCTCGCATTTCTTGTTGGAATTTTATTTTCTCTTAAACTTAAGACTCAGCCAGAAAGAGTGAATGAGCTTGCTATCTTGCAGAAAGCACTCTCAGAGGATGAGAAGAAAATCATTGATGAGCTGAAAAATGCCGGAAGCATTATTACGCAAGACTCCCTACGATTTCGCTTAGACTGGAGCAAGGCAAAGGTCTCGCGCATTTTGACGCAGTTAGATAAGATGAATCTCATTCAAAGGGAGAGGATTGGGAAAACATACAAAATTCATTTACAGAAGCGAAAATGATAGTTGCAGACCGTTGCAAGGAGAAGAGATATATAGACTATTCCCTTTGAAGTTTTAGGAGGTGGAAAAATATGAAAAAGAAAAGCATATTGTTGGCTTTAGGCATCCTGGGAACACTCCTTTTAGTGACAGCGCTCGTTATTGCTCATGGAAACCAGAATCAAGAGAGCATGAAAGGGACAAGAGGGATGATTGCTGGAATGATGGAAGAGAGCATAGATGAAATGCATGGGGGAGGAATGATGAGTATGATGGGAGAAATGATGGATAGTGATGAGATGAAGCTGATGCATCAAGAAATGATTGCGGAAATGAAAGAACATATGGATAAGCTTGAAGGAGATGAGAAGCAAGAAGTACAAGGAATGATAAAGCATATGGAAAGCTGTCTGATGATGAACTAGGAGAAGTTATGGAGAAGCATAAAGGTGATAAGATAGTAAGCGCTTCTAGTTGTGTCTCTGGAAGTTTGAGCTTCTTAGGAGGATATCAAGTCTGTCACAATGTTTGTTTAGGTATTATTGCAGTTCTCTCTGTAGTGGGAATTACTGTTGTTGGCATGCCTCTCCTCTTTCTTCAGAGGGTAGCTTTACCATTCTGGATCCTGGCAGTTGCTCTTCTCGGAGTTACTCTAGTTTTTTATTTTCAAAGGAAATGCATCTCGAAGAATTTGATCATTTTTAATAGCGGTATTATTATAGCTGGTGTACCTTTTAAAGCTGTTCAGGATTATGCAATTATCTTATGGATCATCGGAGGAAGCATGGTTTTATTAAGTATTCTCTTGTTCATCAAGAACAGAATGCATGGGTAAAATTAAGTGACCTTCTCCGCACATTAAAAGGTATGGTTTCCTTCAAGATTTATTTAATGTTGGAGGAGTTATATACAACAAATTAATTTTACCTTTCTTAGTTTCAGAGCAATCTAAAATAACGACAAGTTAAAATTTTCCATAAATTTTAAAAAAAGCAATATACTTTATATACAAATATTTAAGAACTTAGAGCATTTTGTGGAAAAATGAAATGGGGTTTTATTTTAGTTTATGGAAAAGGAATTTTTAGCGCAATGCATTGAACTGAATTTGCAATTTGCAAAATATGCAGATGGGCTTATCCCTACTGTAGTGCAAAGTTACCGTAATGGAAGAGTGCTCATGGTTGGCTTTGTGAACCAAGCAGCTTTAGAAGAGACTCTGAAGAGTGGCTATGCTACTTTCTGGAACAGGAAGAAGCAAGGACTCTGGAAGAAGGGAGAAACATCTGGTGACTTGCTTGAAGTGAAAGAAATTCGAGTTGATTGCGACCAAGACACTCTCCTTTATTTTGTTGAAGAAAAAGGATTTGGGGCTTGTCATACCAAAGATGCTCGAGGAATAACGAGAAGTACATGTTTTTACAGAAGAATCAGAGATCAAGGACTGGAATTTATCGAGGGTATGGAGTAATTTTTGCTGGAGGCAAAGATTTAAAAACCTCTGCTCTAAAGAAGAGTATGGTGAATGGGATTGAGAGACCCCTTGATCTCCTTAATGCTTCTAAAGGCAAAGAAGTTCTTGTTCAGTTAAAGAACGAGAAGCAGCTCGTGGGGACTCTTTTGGCGTTTGATATTCATATTAACATTGTTCTGGACAACACGAAAGAGCTGCAGAATAATGAAGTGAAGAGGAATATAGGCCTTACCTTTTTGAGAGGCGACACGATTATTTTTATCTCACCTGCGTCGCAGTCTTGAGAAGAATGGCACCTGTTGAAGTTGAGACGCGAGGTCATTTAACTCAAGTAGAATTTCTCAGATTGAAGGACTTTTTATTTTCAGGAATTTGATAGTTTCTAAAATTACTTCTTGCTCTAACTTTTTCTCTCTATACGAATGATCTCCTCCTTGAATCTCTTTAAGAACCGTATTTTTTCTTAGCTTAATAATTTTTCTTGAGTTCTCGGGGGAAACTATGGTATCCTCTGTCCCATGTATTAATAGAAGGTCGTATTTTATTTTTTCCAAGTCTTTTTGATTTATTTTAATTTCGTTGAAATGTTTCAACTGAGAAATTTTCTGTTGTTTGACTTTTCCTAAATTTGAATCCTTTCCAACATTAATTGCAGGTGCCCATACAATCACCTTGCTTATACTTGGATGATGATACGTTAATAAAATGGCCCCCCCAAAACTCTTTCCTATGGCATAGATTTCTTGATATCCTTTCTTTTTAAGAAACCTAATTTTTCGATCTAAGAAATGATGAATTTCTTCAATGCTTAATTGTTCAAGTTCTTTTTCATTATCCCAAAAATCACATAAACATGGTTCAAAATCATTACGTCTTAATTCATTAGCAAGTTTACGATATAATTGGATCGAGAAAATTTTCCCAGAAATCCCAGGAAGAACTAAAACTGCTTTTTTTAGTTTTTTGAGATTTTTGTTCGCTTGATTTGAGTCCAACATCACTCACCTCCAGAATTGACGGATCGATAAAGTATTTAATCCTTTCTGTTCTTTTTTATCTATCTTATCCAGAAATAAGGTTCATTCGACAAATAAGATAAGCTCTGCTGTAAAGCAGAGTCTTATGAAGAAGCTTAACAAGAGAAAGATAAAATGGATTGTTAAAGAAGTTGAAAGGAGGGAGAGTGGGCTTTATACAATAGCACAGCAACAGAAGATAACACCACAGCATGTGTGCAAAGTATATCGTAAGTACAAGAATGACAAAGACCCTGTTCTGCTTAAATGTGGAAGAAAGCCAAGAGCAATAACAAATGAAGAAAGAAAAACAGTTATCCAAGCGTATATGGAGATTAGAACAGGAGCAACTATGATAGAGCAATATCTCGATGAGAAAGGCATCCATATCAACCACAATCGCATACACAGAATTTTGCTTGAAGCAAAATTAGCAAGAGAAGAGCAGAAGAAAAAGCACAGACGGTCTTGGGTGAGATATGAGAGAAAGCATAGCTTAAGCTTGGTTCATGCAGATTGGTTTACCTTTCAGGGCAAAGAAGCAATAATCTTCATTGATGATGCTTCTCGATTCATCACAGGATATGGGGAGTTTGACAGTGCAAATATGGATAACGCCATAAAAGTTTTCAAGAAGAGTTTAAAGTGGGGGATACCTAAACTAACCCACACAGATCATGGAACTCAATTTGTTTCTGTTGAAGCTGAAGGGAAGAAAGTAAACAACAGCAGATTCACAGAAGCTATTAAAGATGCTGGCTCAAAGCACATCCTGGCTCGCGTGAAACATCCACAAGCCAACGGCAAAGCTGAAAGAGCTATCGGGACGATAAAACGGCTCTGGAGAGAGTTGGGAAGCTTAGATAAGGCAGTCGAACATTACAACTACAAACGACCTCATAGGAGCTTAACTAATGGAAAGCTTAGAACTCCCTACCAAGCTTTCTCAGACAAGAAAAGGAAAAGTAAATAAAGAAACATGAGTAAACTAAAGTATCGAATGAACTTTAATAGCGGACACTACAGAGTAATAGCTTCAGAAAGCTAAGCTATTACCCCCAGCCTATTGCCTAAGAGCTTGTCTATGAAGCTCATACTACACCTCCTTTTTACTAGAGAAGGATGTGTTCTGTTAAAGAATTACGCGAAGGGCTTGATATTACTTAAACTTTGCTATTACTATGAAGTAAGTAAAGTATAGAAAAATTTATATATTGACCTCTTTTACTAATACTGCATGATAATAGCAAAAGAATTCATGTTTGATGCAGCCCATAAGCTAATAAATTACGAGGGGAAATGTAAGAACTTGCATGGTCATACCTACAAACTTAGAGTATTTATTAAGGGGGAAGTTAAAAAAGATGGCTTTGTAATGGATTTCTCAGAGCTTAATAAGATTGTAAAAGAAAAAGTTTTGAAGGTACTGGATCATAATTATTTAAATGATATTATAGAAAATCCTACTGCAGAGAATATTGTCTTGTGGATTTGGATCCAACTGAAAGATTATATCCCTTTATATGAAATCTGGCTGTGGGAAACGCCCACGTCTCTTGCTGTCTATAAGGAGTAAAAAAATGAAAGGTTTTACAATAATATTGCCCTTACTTAACGAAGATTTAAGTATAGTTAAAAAAGTCATCTCAGTCTCTTTTGATATGCTGAAGAGTCTTAAAATTCAAGGCGAGATAATAATTGTAGATGGCGGTTCAAGACATAAATTAATGGAGAAAATTAATAAATTTGGTACAGAAAAACAAAACAAACTAGTTAAATTCAAATACATATTAGATTATCCGGTAATAAAGCCAAATAAGAACATTGGGATAATTAATGGCTATTACAATGCAAGTTATGACAATATCTTAATTGCAGACTCTGATAATATAAATTTAACTACCAACAAACTAAAAAAATTAATAAATCCTCTAATAAAAGGCAAATCTTCTTTTGTGATAGCCGATCTTCAAAGAAAAAGTGGAAGATCTAATCACTTATTAGGAAAACCACCTATGCGTTTATTTTTTCCGGAGATTTATAGGAAAATACCATATCCTTATCCAGGTCTATTAGCAATAAAGAAAAAACTTCTTAGAAAGATAATAAAAAAAGACTATTGTTTTGACTGGGGTGGCGAGGCTCAAATTGCTATTAATAGCTATCTCTTTTCTAAGGGCAATGTTTCATCCTTCAACATTAACAAAATAGATTCAAAGAAAAGGGTGTTAAGGTCTATGATAAAAGATGCATTCCAACTATATCGTACAAACTTACTTTTAGCAATTCAAAATAATAAATTCCCTTCGACAACTGAAGAGGTTGATATAATGATAGAAAGAGATATAACTAATCACAAAAAAGAATCAAAAAGGTTAATATACTACATTAAAACCGAAAAAAAGATTAATGGGCTTTTATGTAACAACCTTTACGAAACTTATAATAACTTAGTTTCTTATTCCAACAAAAATCCTAAAAAAATATACGATATGCTTCATTTATACTCTAAATCTTATAATTTCTATGAATTAGAAATTATCAATTCTTTAGTTGTTAGGACATTGCTTAATATATTGTTTAATATCAAAATTAAGGACAAATTATTAGAAATCAGGATAAAAGATATTCCTAAGTTAGAAATGAGAAAAATAAGCTTTTTTTCCGATTTAATAATTGCAGCAATGTTAAAAATATATCTTCAGGGAAAAAAGAATCGTGTTCCATTTTCAGATTTAAAATCAATGTTAGCTAAATCAGATAAAGCTTATACAGAATTCAATGATATAAACTACAAGAACCTTATTTTTGGCGAATGTAAGAAAGGTATAAATATTAATGAAGTAAATTCTGAAACATTAAAAAGAATATTAAATTTAGTTAATTTAAATAAAGTTGAAGAACGGAATAAAAGAATTGGGAATTTAATTAATGAAGAATTAATTGGAAATGTCTCGGGCACAAGATTTACTTTAAAAAACCTAAATCTCAGAAAAGAAAGTATAGACATTTCAATAGATTTATTTGTTAGATTAAGCATACTTACAATGCTTGCTGGTTATCTAAAAAAGAATAAAATCTATTTGAACTCTGAACAATATAAACAACAGATGCTTGAAAGATTTCTTTCTTACATACTAAATAATAAAAAATTCGCTCCAATAGATTACAAATTAAAATTAAATTTTTCTGGAATAAAAAGCGAAAAGAGACAATTTAAGCATAATTATGACTGTGTGATATTATTCAGTGGAGGGTTTGATAGCACAGCGACATTCTTAACAGCTCTTGATAAAGGACTCAAACCTTTACTTCTATGGGTGGGTTTCGGACAAAAAAACGAAGGTGCAGAATATAAAGTTATAAAAAGCATTTCAAGAAGAATAAGATATCCTGTTTCTATTATTAAAATAGATCTAAAAAAATATATAGATAAAGGATGGAAAGAGTGGGATTACATAATTCCTGCAAGAAATTTTATATTTGCGGCATTAGCTGCATCTTTCCTTAGTAGATCTCTCAAACCCAACACAATAGTCTATATATCGGCGCATAAGGAAGAGATAAAGCATTCGAATACTGACAAAAGCATGCATTTCTTTAATACATGTACTAGTCTTTTTTCAGATTATTATAAAAAGAAGATAGTGATAGGAACATCCTTTAGAAAATATTCTAAAACAGAAATTGCAGCACATTGGAAGAATCATTGGATAGAAAAGTATGGAATACTCCCCTATGATACCATTACCTGTTATTATGGTAATTATTGTGGTAAATGCAAAGCTTGCTTGAAAAGAACAATCTCTTTTCTGGCTGCTGGATGGGCCCCCGACCCAAACATTCAAGTCCATCCCATGAGCGATCCAAATGATTTTTTGATTACCGATATACTTTTAAGGCTAAACCGGTTTTCAAAAAATAGGAAAATGGAGACTTTAATTGCAATAAGAAAAGCATGGGAAGTTGTACCAGAAAGTGTCAAAAAAAAGTATGAATCTTTTGACAAAAGATTAATAAAGGAATCTCTCAGATACGAAAATACTCTTAAGAAATTTAAAATTAATCTTCAAAATGCCAAGTAAATTATTATTGATTGGAGGAGTTTCATGTTCGGGCAAAACTACTATCTGTGAACAGCTTAAATTAATATATGATATTGGCAATAGGAGATTGCATAATTATGTACTTGAGTTAGCTAGAGAGAAAGGTATAGAAAATGCAATCGGCAGATGGAGTGATTTAGCTCCAGAATCTATGCGTAGGCTTATCTGTGATGTACAATCTGGAGGAAGTTTAACATGTGACATACATTTTAGTGTACAACAAAATGTAGATACGGCCTATGCGTTGGGTAAAGATTTTGTTGAAGATATTAATGAACCATATATTAAAGGAGTCGAAGACAAGGTCTTACAAGTATTTGAATCTTTTAATATTGATTTATATTTGTTGTTACTTGATTCTGCTGTTAAAGAGGTTTGGGGACGTAGGAAAGAATTGGCAAAAAATAAAAAACAACGAAGCTTAAACCCTCTAAGTATAAAGCGGGAAAAATTCTACGAGAAAAAATACTTTGATGAAGCTGCGAATGTCTTAATACAATATACAAATGTCAATGTATCTATAGTAAGAAATACAGATGGAGAACTTCCCAAGACATTGGATGAAATTGTTCAGATATGTGATATCGGGGGGCAAATAAGATGACAAGAATAATAATTATTAGGCATTGTGAGACAGTGGATAATGTTAAAGGTAAAATGCAAGGTTATCATGAGGATTCAGATTTTACAGAAGAAGGGAATAAGCAAGCAGAAAGATTGTTAAGAAGGCTTAAAGATGAGGATATAAAGGCTATATACTGCAGTGATCTTGGTAGAGCTTTCAAGACTGCGAAGATTATTGCTGATGGGCATGGGTTAGAGCCTATCCAAATAAAAGGTTTAAGGGAATGTAACATAGGCGACTGGAGGGACTTGCCAGTAAAAGACGGATTGAACAAATGGATAGAGTATTATGAGTCAGAAAAGAAAAAAGGGATTAGAAGAGAGGAGATTAAACCACCTAATGGTGAAAATAGCTTTGATCATCAAAAAAGAGTTATGAAAGTTATTAAGAACATCATCTCGGAACATCCTTGCGATACTATTGTAATTGTAGGCCATAGCGGAACAAATAGAGTAATTATAGGCACATTTGAGAATAAGGATCCTGATGATTTTTATACCGTTAGCCAATCTAATGCTTGTATAAACATAATAGAGACAGATGGAACAAACACCAAAATAATTGCTATAAACGATACTAAGCATCTTAAAGATGGAGAAGATTAAATTTTTAAGTCTAGATGGACTGGAAGTATATGGACACTTATCTATTCCAAATTCTCATAGGCCTTTACACGCATTATTACTAATTTCGGGCGGGATACATGGAGGAGTCTTATTAGAAGACAATGAATATGACCCATTACATAGTGCAATATGTGATTACCTAAACAAGGCAGGCTTTATTACTTTTATAGTCGACAAGAGAGGTAGTAAAGGATATGGTGAAGAATATAAAGCACATTTAGATATGTGTGGTAGGGAAGTTGATGATATAATCGCAGGTGGTATGTTTTTGAAAAGCTTAGATTCAGTCATTGATGGGTGTATTGCAGTACATGGAACTAGCAGGAGTGCAACAACTGCGGCACTTGCACTTACCAGATCTGACATCTTTAACGCCGCAATTCTAGCATCGGGGTTCTATGATATTTACAAACAATATAAATTTGATGAAATCTATCGACCAGAAATCTTTCCTACTAAACAATCCATGCAAGCCAAGGATATAGAAGAATTTCCTTATAATGCGCGCTCTCCAATAAATCATGTTGACGAAATAAATTGTCCTATCCTTCTAGTCCACGGTAATGATGATACAATAGTCTCTCCAGAGCGTTCGATTGAATATTACGAAAGACTCAAAGAAAAAGGCAAAAATGTTAGGATTGTCTTTTATGAAGAATTTGCACATTTTAAGGTTTATAGTTATCCTTCACATCCAATAGGACGTAAATACTGGGATGAATGCGTGGCATTTTTAAATAGATGTTTCAGAAATGAATCTAAAATACCTTAGTAATCTGGAGGTTTCTAATAGCCGGAAATATTTACTTTTTCCAACAATACTTTCTATGTATCTTGGGAAAAAAGTTCTTGATATAGGATGCGCAGAAGGCCATTTAGTTGAACTAATAGCGGACAACGAGAAAATAGATTATTGTTTGGGTATTGACAAATCTCCACAATTAATTGAAAAAGCTAATTTTAGAGCGCGGAATCTTCCCGAAAAAAAGAGAAGAAAATTAGAATACGCGGTAATGGATTGTTTAAGATTAAAAATTGATAACCAATCTTACAACACTATCATAATAGCCCATGTTTTATGCATGCTAAAAAATGAAGATCTTATAATAAGAGCACTAAAAGAATCTCAAAGAGTTATGGAATCTGATGGAAATTTAATTGTCAGTGTCCCACATCCTGCCTTTGATTCTAATTTAGGTAGTAAAGTCAAATTGCAGTTTAAAGAGGAATATGAATATTTCAAGTCAGGATTAAAATGCACAGCAACTTATTTTGGGGAAGAAAGAAAAATAGAACTCATCGATTATCATTATACCATCGAGGACTATATAAGGATTTTTTTAAAAAGTGGATTTAAATTAGAAAAATTAGTGGAACCAAAACCGGATAGCACTATAAGGAGAATCGATCCCGAATGGTTCGATCGGAATAATAAATCCCCTTCAATAATAGTTTTTAACTTAAGGAAGGAGGGGTTGTCAAAAACCACCAGTCAAAGACTGGTGGCATGTTAATGCCACTCTTCGAGTGGTTTTTGAGCATGTCGGAAATTTCTAAGATTTCCGAGCACTCTCAGAAAGCATTGCTTTCTGAAGCTGTCAGAATTCCACTCACTATCTTAACCACTCGTTATAGACGAGTGGAATTCTGAAGTTTAAAAATATGAGAAAAGAATTATTTGAGATTCTCATTTAAGTGAACTTTCTTTTATCCTCGAAATAATCATTCATTATCTCTTTTTGTTTCATACATCTTAAATATCATTTTTAGTGAAAACTTTCATATAAGTCTACTTGCGTAGATACTGATTTCTTGCTTATACAATTATCTTATCAAAATCATTTGCTATTGAAGTATTCTTG
>CAYJRI010000010.1:0-15345 GCA_964372435.1 Candidatus Woesearchaeota archaeon
AACACGTTCTTAGGGTAGATTAAGTTTTACCCTAAGGACTTTTTCAACAGAGCCAAATTTTCCGATATGTTTATAAGATATACAGCTATACTAATTTTATGACAGTTCAAACTCAAATAACAGAAGAAGAATTAAGAGAAGTATTTGCCGATACTTTAGATAAAGGTGCTTCTCGTTCTGCAATTTTAGTATCATATCGCGAGGGTGAACAGGTAAGAACTGAAATAGGAGTTCCATATTCGCTTTCTAGAGAAGCTATAGAAGTTGGACCATATTTTAAAGACATAATTACAGCACCACCGAGCGATTATCATGAACGAAAGAGGCAAATACTGATTTCTGATATTGTAGGATATAAAAGAGTAGAACTGTCGGACATTCTTTAAGGAAAATTTGGCTATTGGATTTAACTCGAACTTGATAAACTCTTCATAGAAGAATTGCCTTTTTACGTTTGAAACTTTTGAAGCAAAAAGTATTTAAGAAGATTTCCCCTCTCCGAAGGATGAAAAAGGGTTGGATTATCTTCTTGCTTTTGGTTTTGGTGGTATCGCATCTGCTCCTCCTGGTTGCTCTTGAGAGGCAGAGGAGTATTACAGGATTTTTCTTCTCCAAGTTTTTTAAAGCCCCTGGACTTATTCAGAGTCTTGGGGAGGTTGCTTTGTTTGTTCTTAGCAAATTTCAGATTATTATTTATAGCCCCCAGTCTCTTGTGTATTTTAATCAAACCTTGGATCTGAATGTTTCAGCAGATACTGAAATTAGTTTATGGCAATTTTCTCTCAAGAGACTGAATGGGAGCTGTGCCGGGCAAGTTGTCTATGACGGGGCAGGGTTTGTGCCTAATATTTCTTTTACTGCTGTTCGAGGGATGAATGAGCTAACTGTTTTCGCCTTGGCTACTTCAGGAGAACAGGAGAATGCCTCTGTGGTGTTTAATGTGAGTGTGCCCAATAAGGCTCCGAGCATTGTTATGAACGGGAGTTTTGTTGTTTGTGAGGGAAATGAGTTCTCCACTTTTTTTGATATTGTAGACGAGAATCTGGATTGTATTGAAGATTCTCCTTTGGGGTTGCATGTGAATGAGACTCCGCCTTTTTTTGTCTTTGTCCATAGTCGATTTTTGAATAGGACGGCTGCTGAACTTTTTTCAGGAACTCTCTTGAAGAGTGAGGTAGGATTGCATACACCAGAGATTACAGCGACTGATGGCGATCATGTGGCTTATCAGATTGTTACTATCAATGTGCTTCCTGTTAATAATGCTCCTGTCATTGCTCCTATCCCTGTGACAACGTTGGAGGTGTATAATACTACTTATCCGTCTTTCGTGTATCAACTCCCAGCGAACGATATTGAGGATGGAAATTCTGACTCTGGGAATTTAAGCTTTACTACAACCTTCTTGATGGGGAATCCTTTGTTTCTTGTGAATGGTACAGGATGGATTAATTTTAGTTATAATTTGAGCGATCTTGGAGTTTATCGAGTGAGGATTTGTGTTACTGACAGAGGATTGTCTCTTCCGGGAGAAAGTTTGACTTTTTGCAATGAGTCTGGGGCAAATAAGTCTGCATGTTTTGATTGGGATTTTTCGATTACTTATGTGAATAGGCCACCGAACATTACTGACTACAGCAATAGCAAGAATGGTAAGAATCTTTCCCTCGAGGTAAGGGTAGGAGAGTTAGTTATTTTTAATATGAGTGCTGTTGATCCTGACGGGAATACTCCTTATCTTGAGTGGTATTTTGATTCCTTTCTGAGAAGAAGGAACCAATCAAATACTGATGAATTTTTCTTTGTGCCGGTTCTTAAGGATGTTGGAGAGCATCAACTGACAGGAGTGGCAACTGATTTACTCTTGAATGATAGTGTTGTGTGGAATCTTACGATTATTGGGCCTCCTCTGGCTGTTCCTGGGGGAGGGGGGGATGGAGGCGGAGGTGTTTCTGGGAGATGCTCGGAGAAGTGGGGATGCACTCAGTGGAGTACCTGTCAGAATGCAAGTTTGAGGACTGATATCCTTGAGACATGTACTCTTTTTCAGCTTCCTGAAGAGCATTGCGGATTTCAGTTACGAAGATGTATTGATGTGAAGGGATGCAATATTACTGCGAGGAAGCCGAAGGAATTGCAGGTATGCTATTTCACACTTCATCCTGATTGCAGTGATGGAATTCAGAATTGCCATGATGGAAGCTGCGAGCTGTTGGTTGACTGCGGAGGCCCTTGTCAACGATGTCCTACGTGTTCTGATGGAAGGAAGAATCAGGAGGAAGAAGGTATAGACTGCGGAGGGCCTTGCCCTGTATGTGAAATTCCTTTTTTCGATCTCAGAAAGAGAGTTGGGATTGCCGTGAATCTTTTCATTTTTCTTGCACTTCTCCTTCTTCTTTTTATTATTTATGAAGTTATCAGGATCAGAACACTGAGGCAGCAGTATGGGAAGAAGATCAAGAAGATTGTAAGGACAGAAGCTGTTCAGACATGATTTTAGGCTGAGTTGAGAATCTCAAAGAACAAGACTTTTTCAATAGAATGGTTTCAGAAATCTTTAAATAGACGCTTTTCTTATTGGGGTATAAGGGTATTTAGGGTTTATACCATATATAGGGTATTAGGGGTATCTGGGAATGACATGAAAAAAAGATTCAAAAAAAGATGTGTCTGCGGAAGGGAGATCACGGGTTTTAGCGAGCACCATGTGCAGATTAACCTGGAGATTCATCAGCAGACTTCTCAGTTTCATAAGGAGGTTGTGAAGCTTTTACGAGCATATGGCAAGGAAATCTAGGAGAGTTGCGAGAAGAAGGAAGTTTCTGGGCATTGGGTTGCTGATTGCTGTACTTCTTTTGTTTCTCTCTCTTTTTCCTCATGCATTTTTTTCTTTTGTGCAGTTTATGGGGGCTTTTTTAGGGAATATTAGTGGATATGTTGTCGGAGTTTTCGGGGATTTGCGGTTGGAGATTTATGATGTTACCGAGTTTGGTTGTGGAGGAGTGCCTTGTCAGCGTTTTACTTTTTGCAGTCAGTATTGCGGACCTAAAGGAGATAAAGATCCAACTGATTGGGACGTGCAATTTTATGCAAATTTTACTCGTGTGAGCACTGGAGAGGTTATCACTTCCTCTCTTGGGAATTGTAGCATTCGATTTTCTCTTGGGAGCAGTGTTTTTAATATGAGTTTTAATGCTACAAGCAATCTTTGGGGGTACTCTACTTCTTTCCTTTATAAAGGGAATCATACTTTTTTCGTGAACTGTACTTCTGGGGGAGAAAATGCTTCTTTGGCAGATAATTTTGTGATTCTCAATACCCGCCCGTATATTATTCAGACCATTAATGGATATATTGATGTTGATGGGAGCGGCGGTGCGAGCTCTGGTGATCTTTATCCCTGCACCGAGGATATTCCTTGTTTCTATAATTTTACTTCAAATATTAGTGAGGATGATCTGAATGATCTTCTGACCTTTGGGTATAATCCTTCTCCTGTGAATACTAGCTTGACGAATTTTACTCTTTATGGAGATGGTATGCTTTTGATTAATGTTACGCACACGAATTATACCGGGTTGAGACAGATTGAGCTGAATGTGAGAGATAGCGGTGATCAAGGAAGCGGTATTGTAACCCAATCTGCATTGCTTCGAGTCAATATTCAGCAGGTGAATGATGCTCCTTTTTTTGTCAACTTAAAGGATAAGAGTTTTAATGAGACGCAGCTGTTTACCTTCATTGTGAATGCGTCTGATGAGGAAAATGACTACCCCCTCTCTTTCAATGTGAGTTTTGACAGTTGTGAGACTGCTCCTTGGAGCACGCGAGGGAGTAATTGTACACTCTTTGATATTGTGAATTACAGCGACCGTTCTTTTCTTATTAATTTTACCCCAAGTGCAAATGATGTTGGAAATTATACGATTAACTTTACTGTTACTGATCTGAACAATACTGTCTCTCCGTATAATGCATCGAGGTCCCAGGTTGCCACTTTTAGAGTTTTGAATATTAATGATGCTCCGTATTTCACTTTTCTTTGTGGTGGCGGTTCTCCAACTACTGTTGAGGATGATTTTTTTAGTTGCCAGATTAATGCAAGTGATCCTGATGATTCTATTTTGAATTTTTCGAGCAATGTTACATGGTTCTTGAATGCTACTAATGCTCCTCTTGTTGCTGGGAATGCTTCTGTTGTTGTGAATCTGGTTCCTGATGATTCGCAAGTAGGGAATTGGTCTGTCAATGTGAGTGTTTCTGATTATGGCCAGCCTAGGAAAAGCAATTCTACGGCGTTACAGCTTTATATTGGGAATAAGAATGATAGTGTTTTTCTCTTTCCTCTTCAGAACATTACAGCGTACAAGGATGCCTATTACCAGATTCAGATTAATGCTTCGGATAATGATCTTTTGATTCCTGATAAAAGGATCTTGGACGAGCAGCTTACCTTTGCAGCAAATGTTTCTTGGATCAATTTTATTTTGCCTCGGGTTACTGGGAATATTACGAGTGTGTTGATGAATTTTACGATTACTGAGAGTCTTGTTGGAAATCATACCATAGGAGTTAATGTTAGCGACCGGTTTGGTTTTTCGAATTTCTCAAGGATTTTCACGGTTTTTGCCTATAATAACACTGCTCCGATTTGGAATCTCAATCCCTTTTTTACTCTGATGGAGAATGACGGGTTTATTTTAGACCTCCTTCAGAATGTGAGTGATCCTGATGGAGATTCCCTTTCTTTTAGCCATGTTAGTCTTACGTATTTCCCTTCTTTTTCAAGAATAGGTGGCATGATCAGTTTTACTACGAGCGATGGGGATGTTGGTTTGCAGAATGTTGTTGTGAATGCGAGCGACGGTAAGCTGGGAATCAGTTCGATTCTTCTTGTCTATAATATTACCAATGTGGATGACAATCCGAGAGTTCAGCAGATTGGAGATCAAAATGCAACTGAGGACAATAGAACCAGGATTTTCATTGATCTCTTGGATGGGGATTTGGCGATTCAGCAGAAAAGTTACTTTAATGAGAGCCTTACTTATCAGGCAACGATTGTTGGAGTGAATACGGGTTTGTTTACCCCTGTTTTTGATTCTTTGGGGAGGGATTATGTAAGGATTGTGCTTGATTTTATTCCACGAAAGGCAGATGTTGGGAATTACACGGTTATTGTGAATGTGAGTGATAGAACTGGATTGAATGATTCTTACACCTTTAATCTTTCAGTTTTCGCAATTAATCATCCTCCTGCGCTTCCCTTTTTTGATAATCAGTCTACAGGTGTTGGGATTCCTTTCTTCTTAGATGTGAATGCAAGTGATATTGAAGATGGGGGTGAGAGTAGCGGGAATCTTACTTATAGCATTGCTTTTCTTTTAGGACCTCGGTTCTTTACTATTAATTCAAGCAATGGGGTGATTAATTTCACTGCAGATGCAAGTCAGGCGGGAAGGTATCAAGTGAACCTTAGTGTTACCGAGAGTTCTGGATTGTCTTCCTCCCGGGTTTTTTGGATTTTTGTGTATGATGTGCCGAGAATCACTGCTCTCACTCCAAGTCCGATCAGCGGGGTTGAGAACTTCAATATTACTGTGAATGTAAGAGGAAATCATACGGTGGGAGATCTTTTGAGGTTTGAGTGGTATATCAATGATGAATTGAGAAATGTGAGTATGGGAAATGGGACAGGAGGTCTCACCCAGTTGATCTATCGTTTGAGCTTTAATGACGAGACAACTTGCGGGAGGAATAAGAATTTGACTGTGAATGTTTCTAATCCTCTTTTTAGTACTATGACTTCCTGGGGGTTGAACATTAACCATACTGATCAGCAACCCCTGTTTGTGAATGGGCCTCTTCAGAATATTACTGCAGGAAATTCTTATACTGTAGACTTGTTATTTTATTTTCAAGATGCAGATTATGGAGATCCTTGCTATCCGAATGCGAGCCTTGTTTTTTCCTTCTCTCGATATAACGAGAGCTTGGATGAGCAGGCTTCTGGTCCTCTTACTGTTACCTTTGAGCCTGGTGACAGGATTACTTTCTCTTCCTCACAGCTCGCTGGAGAGTATTTCAGGTTGAGTGCGAGTGATGGGAATGTGACTGTTTTTAGTAATATCTTTCATGTTATGCTGGATCCCGTGACTGTGCCTGTTCCCCAGCCTGTTCCTCAACCCCAGCCTTTTCCCCAGCCTGTTCCGAAGCCAGAGCCGAAAATTTTGCGGATTATTACACCTGAGAAGATTACACTCCTTAAGCCAGGAGTTGTGCAGATTCCTCTTCAGTTGAAGAATGAAGGAGAAGTTGATTTGTTTGATATTGATCTCATTACTGTTCTTGTTAAGGATGGCATAGAGATTAAGAAACCTAACCTTACTTTGAGTCGAAATTTTTTCTCCCTTCTCACGCCTGGGCAGTCACAGAATGTGAGCATTGAGCTGTTGGTGAACGGTTCTGGGAGGATAACGTATGAATTATTTGTGAATGCTTCTGTTAGAAGTCCGCGTTTTGTTGATTGGGCGAAGGTGAATATCGAACTCATTGAGTCAAATATTACTGAAGTTGAGAAGATTCTCATCTTTACTGAAGAGTTGGTTGTTGAGAATCCTGAGTGCTTGGAGCTGAAGGAACTCTTGGATGAGGCAAAGGAGCTCTATCAAAAGGGAGAGACTCAAGAGGCTTTGCGAAAGACTGACGCTATCGTGGAATCCTGCAAGCAGGCATTAGCACAGAAGAATAGACTATTTTTTATTGAGAGAAAAGATTTTTCTCTGATATTTTACGTGGCTGTGCTGAGTATCGCCTTTTTGTTTTCTGGCGTGTTATATCATTTTTTGAGGAAATGGATTTTTCGACGGAAGGTTGGGGAGATTCAGGAGCAAGATAAGGGAGGTTATAAAAAGGTTTAATAATTACCTCTTGATGTTTTTACTATGGCAGAAGTAAAAGAGGATATCACGGTACAGGAAGCAAGGAAATGCGCTGATACGATCACGAGGATTAAAGCAGAAGTGCGGAAAATCCTTGTCGGACAAGAGAAGATCGTTGACGGACTGATTAAAGGGTTGTTATGCGATGGTCATATTCTTGTGGAGGGAGTGCCTGGAGTGGCGAAGACGCTTGCTGTTCGGGCACTTGCAGAGACTCTTGGCCTTGAGTCGAAGAGAATTCAATTTACTGTTGATCTTCTTCCTTCAGATATTCTTGGGTTGACGAGCTTTACGCCTGGCAGGGGATTTGAGACGATTAAAGGACCTATTTTTACGAATTTTCTTTTAGCTGATGAGATTAATAGGAGTCCTCCAAAAACTCAATCAGCTTTGTTGGAGGGGATGCAGGAGAAGATCGTCACTATAGGGAAGGAGACCTTTCCTTTGCCAAAGCCTTTCTTTGTTATGGCGACAGAGAATCCTTTGGAAGTTTCAGGAGTTTATTTTTTGCCTGAAGCGCAGATTGACAGGTTTTTGTTTAAGGTTTTGATGGGATATCCTCAGAAGGATGAGGAGCAAAGAATTATGAGACAGAATATGACCTTGCGATCTTTTGAGGATTTTGGTTTGAAGCCTGTAGCAAGTCCGGAGAGATTGATAGAGATGCAGGAGATCACGAAGAGAGTCTATACAAGTCCTGAGATTGAGCGGTATATTGTTGAGATTGTGCAGATGACAAGACAGAAGGAAGGTTATGCAGAGGCAAAATATGTGGAATGGGGGGGGTCTCCGCGAGCTTCTATTGGGATATTTATTGCCTCGAAGGCACAAGCCTTGATTTCTGGAAGGAAATTTGTAGTTCCTGATGATGTGAAGAAAGTAGCTCCTGATGTTCTGAGGCATAGGATGATTTTAAATTATGCTGCGCAAGCTGAAGGAATTAGTCAGGATTATATCATCAATAAAATTTTGGAGTTGGTGGCGGCGCCGTGAGATGTGGAAAAAGATTTTTAAGAAGGAGCTCCTATGAAGGGGGAAAGAAATAGTGGGTGTGAAATTGGCAAGAAAAATTAAACGAGAGTTTCATGCGGATATTTCCCAGGCAATTGGAGCACTTGAGAGTGCGATGAAGAAATTCCTTATTCGAAGAATTTTGTGGAAAATTATCTTTCGGGGAAAGGGATTAGAGTTTGACCAGTACCGGGACTATTCTCCTGATGAAGATGCAGAGAATATTGACTGGAAGGCATCAGCTAGGGCAAATAAGCTTTTGGCGAAGCAGTTTATTGAGGAAAGAGATTTGAATATTATTTTTGTTGTTGATATGGGAAGTAATATGGTTTTTGGTTCTCAAGAGAAGTTGAAATGCGAGTATGCTGCTGAGGTTGCTGCAGCTCTTGCACATCTTGTCTTGATTTCTGGAGATAAATTCGGGTTTGTTCTGTTTAGTGATAAGATTCTTTATAATGTGAAAGCAAAAGCCTCTCGGAACCAGTTTTTTCTTTTTAACAGCCTTCTTACGAAACCTGAGCATTATGGCGGAACAAGTGATTTGAAAGGTACGCTTGAGTTTCTTATGGATTTTTTTGATAAAAGCATCTCAGCAGTATTTCTTATTTCTGATTTTGTGCAGGTTGATGCGAGCTATGAGAGGCTTCTGAAAAATTTTGCTGCGCGTTTTGAGACCATCGCTGTGATGATCCGTGATCCGCTTGATATTACTCTTCCTGCTGTAAGCAAGGAGGTTGTTCTTGAGGATCCTAGGACTGGCGAGCAGCTTGTTGTGAATCCTAAGCTGATTAAAGATCAGTATGAAGCCTATGCTATTGAGCAGGAGAATTTTGTGAGAAAATTATTTACTGATAGCGGGGCTGACTTTATTGATTTTTACACGAATAGGGCCTTTGCTCCCAGGATGGCTGCTTTTTTAAAGCATCGGGTTGAGAAGAAAGAATATATTCTACCGAGGAGATAATTGCCTATGAGCCTTATTTGCGTACGCCTTTTCATTACCCAAAGAATTAACTCACTCCCCCAATACCTTGAGGGGGGCAAGTATATTAAAGTAATTGTTAGTATACAAACTATACCTCAAAAATGTTGAAGATGAAAATTAAAGTAATTGTTAGTATACAAACTATACCTCAAAAATGTTGAAGATGAAAATTTTAACTTATTTATTGTTTATTGGAGGAATCATTCTATAATCATGGCTTACTTTACTTTTTCTTCGCCTTTGTATTTGAATTTTCTTTTTCTTATTCCTCTTCTTATTCTGATTCATGTATGGACTCTTCGAGGGAGACATAAGCGAGCAATTACCTTTGCGAATATTGAGGCGATTGAGCGTGTTTCTGGTGCTGAGCTTTTTTCGAGGAATTTGACACCCTTGTTTTTAACGATTTCTGTTGTCGCATGCCTGACTTTGGCTTTAGCTGGTACTACTTTTCATATTGAGAGGAAGGCGAGTGCATTCTCGTATGTGCTTGCTCTTGATGCCTCTCCAAGTATGACTGCTACTGATGTTCTTCCTTCAAGGCTTTTTGCTGCGAAACAAGCTGCAAAGGCGTTTGTTGACGCTGTTCCGCTTTCTACGAAGGTCGGCATCGTTTCTTTTTCAGGAGTTTCTTATATTGAATTAACATTGACTGATGACAAGAGAGTTTTGAAGGACACGATTGATGCTCTTGATATCAAGGCTGTTGGAGGAACGAATATTTTAGACGCGCTTATTACTTCGGTGAATATTATGGAGGGAGAAGATGCAAAGGCTGTTGTGCTCTTGAGTGACGGGCAGCTCAATGTAAATACGGTTGAAGATATCTTGCGGTATGCAAAGCGAAGTAATGTTATTCTTCATACGCTTGGCATTGGAACTCTTGAGGGCGGGGAGGCTGAGTATTTTATTTCCAAGCTCGATGAAGATGCTTTAAAGGCTTTGGCTTACAATACCCGTGGGAAGTATTATCATGTTCTTGATCAAGACACTTTGAAAAGGGCGTTTGATGATATTGCTGTTTCTACAGAGAGCTTGGTTGGGATTGCTCTTTCGGTGTATCTGCTGATAGGCTCTTTTGTTCTGATTGTGGTTCAGTGGGTGCTGGTGAATACGCGGTGGCGAGGGATACCATAGCATCTGCGAGAAGAGGTTTTGTCGTCGTGGTTTTCTGTGCTTTAAGCACCTGTGTTTTTTGAGCAATTTCCTTATAGAAGCTGATGATCTTGTTCTTGCAGACTTCTTTCTCCTTTGGGTTGAGATTTTTGTAGTAAGCATTGACTTTCGTGTAGGCTTTGTATGCAGAGGAGAGGTTATTTTTTGCGAGATCTTGTCTTCCAGATTTTATGGTTGACATGATGAGGCGTATTTTTCTTTCATCTATGAATTCTTCCTCCACTTTTCCGAGGATTTTTTCAATCTCTTTTGCTTTTTCCTCATCGAGCTTAATGAGACGATATTTCACAATATTTTCGAACATTTCTACGATCTTTTCCACTTTCTCTTCTGTTGGCTTCTCTCCTGCATACAGAATGGCTGAGGCTTCGTTGCATAACTGCCTGATGTCTTCCATCTGCTTTTTTTCTTGGATCATTTCCAATGCTTCTCCATATGTGGGAGTGTAGGCGAGTTTTAAGTAATCCTTGAGGAATTCCTTGATAATCGTGTTGATTTCTTGAATTGATTGATGGGGTTTCTTATTTGCCTTCCTGATTTTATCAATTCTTTTGAGATAGGCTATACCTCTTTCATTCAATTTCACTTTTACGGTTTTTTTGATTCGAAGTTCAATGAAGATAATTATGAGGAGGAAAAGGGAGAGGAGAATGATGATTGCTCCTAGAGAGGTAAGAAACTGTTCTGTATACACCCATTGGGTTATAAGATTGGAGAGGGCCATTTTACTGGAGGGTCCTGGTAATGGTGAAGCGCGAGCCTATTTCTGTGATCACGGCAGTAATCATTAAATTATCAACAACTGCTTTGAAAACGCCTCCGGTGATCGGTATTCTGCTTGCTTCTGCAAATTCCTGGATGACTTGGCGTATGCCCTTTTCGTCGAGAGCGATTTTCAGCACTTCTTGGATTCCCATTCTTTTGATCATGACTGGTTTGAGTGGTCCGGGACAGTTGATGTAGGTGACTGCATGATCCTTGATGATTTCCTTCATGCGCAGGAGGCCTGCTTTGGTGTTGGGAGTTTCTTCTTTTCTGATTGGCTTGATAAAGCCTCCTGTTTTTGCTTTTTGTAGCATAGGTGTTGGGAGCTCTGTTGATTCGATGTGGGTGTATTTTGAGAGTGGTGCTATGGGCAGTGATTCTGAGGCCGGGGCTATTTGGTAGGGTTTGGGAGAGGGTTTAGCTCCAGGATAGAGGCGTGGTTGGTCGTAATCTGTAAGAGTTTTTTTTGAAGGAGGTGTGATCATCGGAGTGTAGAGTTCTTCTTTTAGGGGTGGATGTTCTTTTTCATATTTCTCATTTTGTTCTGCTTCCTCTTCGATCTCCCCCAGGGGGGACTGAGCTTTTTCTTCCTCATGCCATGGTTTTTCAGGAATGGGCGCATGGGGAGGATGATACTCTGGAATTTCCTCCTTTATGGAAGGATGTTCTTTTCTATATTTCTCATTTTCAATAGCTTCTTTATCGAGGTCTTCTGTTGGTGATGGATGTTTGCTATACCCTTCATACATTTTATCGAGGTCTTCTGTTGGTGATGGATGTTTGCTATACCCTTCATACATTTTATCGAGGTCTTCTGTTGGTGATGGATGTTTGCTATACCCTTCATACATGATGATTTCTTTTTCCATCTTCTCCTCTTCTGGATGTTTGAGCTGATAGACTTCGTTTTCTTCAGATTCGCGTTCAAGTTCTTTATATGAGGGGTTCTCCTCTGGAAGGTCTTTTTTTATTTCTTTGAGATAGAGTTCATTTTCAAGGGCCTCGATTTCAAATTCTTCTGCCTTTCTTTTACGAGCTTCAAGCATTGCTTGTTCATGCAAGGTACTGGGGGTGGGAGGAAGGATGCATTGATGATAGCCTTGTAATTTCTCTTGGGCTTCTTCTCCGAGAAGTTTTTGATTTGCTTGGATCACTTCCTGCGTGAATTTTCGCAAGAATCGCTGGTTATCCATTTTATTTAGGCAGAGGTTTTGGTTTGGGTTTGATGTCTGAGACATCAGATGGACGAGGGGGAGCAACGGATGGGGTCATTTTTGATTGAGGTTGATTTTGCATGAATCGCGATGGTGGCGGCGATTGTTGCCGCGGATATTGTGGGTAGGTTTGATAGGTTAGAGGGGGCTGGTTTCTGGTTCTTTCCTCGATGATGGAGATGCCTTTGGCGATGATTTTGTTCTGATCGAGAAGGGTTTTCATTGTATTATGAACTTCTTTGTCTTTCCCTTCTTCTGATGCAGGGGCATTGTGGAAGGATTTTGCAGCTTCTTCGAAAATTCTGAGAAGTTTGGAGATTTGCTGCGTTAGATCATCGATTTTTAATGCGAGGTTGGAAAGCACATCCTGAAGATCAACAAAATTCTGAATAACCTCTTCTTTTATTTCTGGCATGAGAGTATTACTTCTCTCGGATTTATAAAGGTTGTGGGGTTTTTGGTTTTGTTGAAGGTCTCTTAGAGCGTAGTATCCAGAAAGAATACAGCCTCGCTTTATAGAGGTCTGTACTCTTGGCTTCATATCACGAAGAGGATAGTTTCAACAATGCTGGGTTTTTTATGATTCGACAAATATGAGATTTTTTGCCTATGGATGAAGATGGGCACGGAGGGAATCGAACCCCCACCTGCTGCTATCTCTGTCATGGGAACACTGGAGGCAGCCAGACTGGCCATTATCCTACGCACCCTTATCTTCCTTTGGTTGTGCAGGGTTTTAAAGTTATTTGTTCACTTTCGAAGAAAAGGTTCTTTTGTTTAGCGAGGAGATGAGTGAACTTTTATCTCATTCTCAAAATTTCTCTGATTTCTTCTTCAGTGATGGCGCAGCCTTTGAATTTGGCGCCATAGAGGAGCGCCTCAAGGAGGAGGGGGTCTTGAATATTCACGAGATTTTTTCGATAGGCGATATACAGGAGCTCTACTGAACGAAAGATTTTTATTTCTCTCCAAGGTTCGGTAGCCTCTTCTTTATGCATTATTTTTGTGTGCATTTTTGCCTCAAAAAGCCGGTGAAGGTTTTCTGGCTTCTCGCAGAGCATTCTTGTGGTGCGCTCGTCGATGGCAAGGGCATTTGCGATGCCTTTTTTTGAAGCGAGTAAACTGAGTGCAATACACGAGGCCTCCCCCTTATGAATAATCTCCATCCATTGCCCTTTGAAGGAGAATGCATGATTGGCGGCGGTGATGATTTCCTTTATTTTTTGGTCGATTTCCTGCGCTGAGATTCCTGTAGCATCTGGTGTTTCAATAACCTTTAGGTCAAGGAGCTGCTTCATCTTGAGTGCACCAAGCTCAAATTTTTTGATCTGACGCGGACGGTCAATCACTTCATATTTTACTTGTTGTGTTATAACAAACTTTCCTTTAAAGATCTTTTTGAGGCTTATGAGGATATCAAGGGTCCCATTCAGAGCGAAGTTAATGAGTGTTGATGAGTCAAAGATTATGATTTTCATATTTCAAAGAACGTGAGCGTATTTTTGATTCTTTCAGCTTCGGAGAGGGTGATGGCGAGCCCTTGCTCAGCTATTGCTGTTCCTCCTGCATACTCTGCGAGTTCCCAGATGCTGATGCCGAGCAGATCCGAGGTGCGTTGCATACTGATGCCGTGTTCGTAGATACGAGAGGCTTTATTGATTTTAGCTTTACGGAAGACGTCTTGAATCTGTTTTTTAAAATTTTTTGAGAGCTTCTTCATGTGAAGACGGATATGCTTTATTTCCTTTCTTAGACTCATTTCGTCGTCGCGTTCGAGGAAGGTGATGGCCCTTGTCATTGATTTTTTATAATGTTTGATGAAGTGCTTCCAGTCTTTGTATTGTCTGTATTTTTTTCTTTCGATCAGTTTACTGAGCGAGTAGATGATCACTGCAATTGCGATATTTTCTGGATCTTGGTAGATTGTTGCCGTATGGATGGTTTGGTTACTCAACTCTTTGAGGAGAGCTGCATCTTCCTCTTCAAGTGCGATTTGCGAGTTTTTCAGGATTTTCAAGATATTTTCTTTTTCGTGCATCTCTCTCAAGGACCTAGGTTCTTTGAGGTTTCCCTCTCTTCTCCTAGATTCTCTTTCTTCTGGAAAGAAGGAAAATATTTAAACGTTTGCAGTCTCTTTTTAGGAGAGGTTGATAATGAAGGTTTTGGTTGATACGAATTTTCTTTTGCATTGCATCAAGAGAAAGATTCAGCTTTTTGAGCATCTTCCTGGGGAGTTTTCTGAGATTCTTATTCCAAGGGGGGTGATTGATGAACTTGTTCGGATTGTGCAGGAAGGAGGTCCTCGTGATCGCGAGGCTGCAGAGGTTGCGCTGAAACTTCTCGCTCTTTCTGAGGTAAAGATTTTGCCTTTGAAAGGGTATGTTGATCAGCAGATTATTGATTATGCTTTTACGCATCGTGGAGTGGTGGTGGCTACTTTGGATAAGGCATTGAGAAGGGTTTTGCAGAAGAAAGTGAAAGTTCTTGGTATCAGGGGGGGAAAGAAGCTGGGGATTTTATAGCAGATTATGTATACCGCAGAAATCAATAAGGCATCAGGGAATATGGCGATTTGTTATCGTGAAATCTTAAAACGATAGATTTATATAATAATCTTTTCCTTTACAGGGGTATTAAAAGGAGGTTCAAATGGATAGAAAAGGACAAGCAGCGATGGAGTTCCTGATCACCTATGGCTGGGCGATTTTAGCAGCGATTGTTGCTATCGGAGTCTTGGCATATTTCCTGTCAAGTCCTGGGAGATTTACGTCGAATTCATGTGTAGTGGCTTCACCTTGGAACTGCAATGCAGGTAATGTAGATCAGGTGGCTAATAATGTCAGACTGGAATTGAGAAATGGCGGCGGAGAAACTTTTGATGTTCAAAGCACCGTGGTGTCTAACTGCGGTAACTATAGCGTAGTCACGAGTGTTCCGGCTGATAATCTTACTTCCATTACTATTACACCTTGTTTGCCAGCATTAACAGCAGGGACTACTTTCCGAGGAGATATCACTATTACCTATAGAAAGAGTGGAAGTGGATTGGATCAGACAGCAACAGGGCGAATCGTTCAGAGATTATAATTTTATTTTTTATTTTTTTAATCTTTTTTAATGTTTATTTGTGAAAGATTTTGATTATTGGCAAAATTGATAATTCTTGATGTTTCTTCCTTCAGGAGGAATTTTTGAGGCTTTTTTATGTCAGAACTTCAAAAATCTCCTCAAGATTTTTGAGAGCTGTCAGAAT
>CAYJRI010000011.1:0-5150 GCA_964372435.1 Candidatus Woesearchaeota archaeon
TGAATGGAAATTTTCGCACTTTAGTGTGTGGTAGTATCTTGGGTTGTCGGAAATCTTCGACTTCAAAATCTTTAGATTTTGATAGCCATCAGAACTCTGTGAGTTCTGAGGTTTCCGAAGTCCCAAAAACACATGCCTGTCACAAACCCAACCCTTTAGGGTTGGGTGGCATGTGTTTTTCTGATGTCAGAACTTCAAAAATCTCCTCAAGATTTTTGAGAGCTGTCAGAATTCAGAGAATTCTGAAGTTGAAAACCACACCTCAAATTTCCATTCTTATCTCTGCCTCAATTTTACCTGAATGGAAATTTTCGCACTTTAGTGTGTGGTAGTATCTT
This sequence comes from Candidatus Woesearchaeota archaeon, assembly GCA_964372435.1. Lineage (GTDB taxonomy): Archaea > Nanobdellota > Nanobdellia > Pacearchaeales > GW2011-AR1 > CAYJRI01. The sequence continues at coordinate 339 of CAYJRI010000011.1, forward strand.
GGGTTGTCGGAAATCTTCGACTTCAAAATCTTTAGATTTTGATAGCCATCAGAACTCTGTGAGTTCTGAGGTTTCCGAAGTCCCAAAAACACATGTCTGTCACAAACCCAACCCTTTAGGGTTGGGTGGCATGTGTTTTTCTGATTTATGCTGTTATCTTTCTGCGTGTTTGGTTTTTGGCGTTATTTTTCCTAGATCTTTTTTGAAGATACTTTTATAAATAACTTTTTACTGCTCAAGGAATGAAGCTTTTGAGTTTGCATTGTCATTTCATTACATTTTATAGGAGGTTCTGATGAGATTCCTTAGCCTCCATTGTGATTCTATTCGATTCAAGCCTGTGAAGAAGGCTTTGAAGGAGCCTGAAGAGCTTGACGAGAAAAGGAAGAAAGGCGAGGAGGTGAAGGAGGCTTTGGTGATTTTAACTGCTGTTGAGAGTTTTGACACTTTGGATTTGGTTGGCGAGTATGTTGCGAATATCCAGGATATTGCAGGACAGGTGAAGGCTAGGAAAATAGTGCTGTATCCGTATGCGCATCTTTCTTCTGATTTGGGAAAGCCGGCAATGGCCTTAAAGATTTTTGAGAAGGCTCATTCCTTGTTGGAGAAAGAAGGGTATGAAGTGCATCGTGCTCCTTTTGGATATTATAAGGAATTTGAGTTAAAGTGCAAGGGGCATCCTCTTGCTGAGTTAAGCAGAAGTATTGGGGTTTCTAAGCAAGAAAGTGGCAAAATTGTAAAGGAAGAAAAAGAAAAGAAAATTATTCTTGATAGAAGAAATTTGAAACCTCATGACCATAGGATCTTAGGAGAGGACTTGGGAATATTTTATCTTGCAGATGAAGTTGGTCCAGGTCTGCCTCTCTGGTTGCCTAACGGTGAAGCGATAAGAAATCAGCTTATACAGTTTATGCGTGAAGTGGAAGAAAGATCAGGATATAAGTACGTAAGTACTCCGCATATTACCAAAGGGAAACTCTATGAAAAATCAGGGCATCTACCCTATTATTCTGAATTAATGTATTCTCCTATGGAGATAGAGGGAGTAAAATATTATTTGAAACCGATGAATTGTCCTCATCATCACATGATTTATTCTAAAATAGTAAAAAGTTACAAAGATTTACCTTTAAGGTTAGCAGAAGCAGGAGCAGTTTATCGGAATGAATTGTCTGGAGTGACTTATGGACTTATGAGAGTCAGATCTATGACTCAAAATGATGCCCATATTTATGTTAGACCAGAACAACTTAAGGATGAATTTGTTAAAGTGATTAAAATGTTTGATGAAATACTTAGTGTTACAGGCATTCAAGATTATTGGTTTAGACTTTCTTTACCTGATTTTAAGAAAAATCCTGAGAAATATACTGGCGATCCAAAAATTTGGATTCATGCATCAGAAGAAATTAAAAAAGCAATGAAGGAAGCTGGGAAGAAATTTGTTGAAGGCGAGGGAGAAGCTGCGTTTTACGGGCCTAAAATTGATGTCCAGATTAAGAATTCTCAAGGAAAAGAAGAGACTCTTGCCACCTCGCAAGTGGATATTGTTGTTTCCCAGCGATTTGGTCTTTTTTATGTTGATGAAAAAGGAGAAAAACAGCATCCTATTATTATACATAGAGCAATTTTAGGCAGCTATGAAAGATTTATTGCTTTCTTGTTGGAGGCTACTGGAGGCAAATTGCCATTATGGCTTTCTCCTATCCAAGTGAGGGTGATTAATTTTACTGATAGAAATATGAAAAGTGCTGAAAAAGTTTTGAAAGAACTCCAAAAAAATATTCCCGGGTTAAGAATTGATTCTGATTTTAGGAATTCTACGGTGAATGATAAGATTCGCGATGCTGAGCTCCAGAAAATTAATTATATTCTTGTGATTGGAGATAAGGAAGAAGTGGCGGGAACGTTGGCTGTTCGCCTTCGGGGTGAGAAGAAAGTGGAGTTTGGAGTAGGGATTGAGGATTTTGTTTCTCGGTTGAAGAAGGAGATTGAGGAAAAGAAGTAACTCTGATTTATTGTCAAGTATTCTTAAGAGGGATTAAGAATTGATTTTAAGGTAACTTATTGTATATTTATAGTTCTTTTTTATTCGGTTTAAATTTTTGGCTTTGGAAAGTATCAAAAGATAATGCCCCTCGATATGTGAGCGCCGAAGGCGCGAACGCGCCGTGCATCTTCGCGGATGTTATCGGCTCTATGTTATCCATAAGTTTTTAAACTTCAAGAAATTTGAGAAAGTGAGAGGTATTAAAAGAATGAAATTCGCGCATTATCTTGGTCGTGTTCAGGAATCGAAGGAATTTAAAGAATTTAGCAAGAAAAATAAAGAGGCTTATTTATGCGCAGGATTCTTTGTTTTTGATTTTCAAGAGGGGAAGGATATTCATCAGGTGGATTACTTTCTTCCAGGAAAGAAGCAGATTGCTGCTTTTCTTCTTGATAAGGGAATGAGCTATAAGATTGCTGATGCTATGAATACGACGAAGCCAGAGGAGATTAGGGGCGAGATTAGAATGGATCTTGACAAGCTTCGTGGGATTGTTGAAGATGAGATGAAGAATCATACGATTACTGAGGGTATTATGAAAATGATTGCCATTCTGCAGAGCATTGAAGGGAAGAAGGTGTGGAATCTGAACTGCATCTTGAGCGGGATGGCTCTCCTGAAGGTGCATGTGGATGATGCCTCAGGAGATGTTTTGAAATTTGAGAAAGCTTCTTTTCTGGATTTTGTGAGGAAACTTTGAGATTTTATCCTCTCTTTATCGTCGGTAAATCTCTGGTTTTTTCGTCGGTGAGGCGAATATTTGCATGATGGAGCTGAGGTTATTGCATTGTTCTTTTCCTTTCCTGCTGCTGGGGTTTACTATGGTTCATGCTCTTTGGAGAGGCGATAGATTTAAATAACCTCCTTAGCTTTATTTTATATCAAAAGGGGTAAAAGATGAATAAAAAAGGCGCAGAAATGACGATTGGGACGATTGTGATTATTGTCCTTGCGTTGATTGTCCTTGTTGTGGTAGCGATAGGGTTTACAACAGGATGGAAAAGCCTATGGGATAAGGTGAATGTGTTTTCTGGCGGAAAGACGCTGGCGACTGTTGGACAGGCTTGCAGTATTGCTTGTGAAGCAGGAGATGTGAATGGGTGGTGTTATGTGAATAGATCATGGAAAAATGAGCAGAAGCAAGTGAAAGAAGAAACGTGCCACGTCCTATCTACTGCAGGCGTTGATGGACAGAAGATTGCTGGATGTGATGACACTGATGTGACTTCGAAGTGTCCCTAAGTGAAAGAAGAAACGTGCCACGTCCTATCTACTGCAGGCGTTGATGGACAGAAGATTGCTGGATGTGATGACACTGATGTGACTTCGAAGTGTCCTGGTGCACCTCCTACACCTCCTGTACTTAAACCCTAAACGAGATTTTTTATTTTTGTTCTTTTTCAGCTCTAGTCAAGTTCTCTTGATTTAAGGTTATAAGAGTCTAACATTTGATATCCATTTCATTTCCAGGAACCTTCAAGGGTTTGACTAAGACTTGATTTCCAGTAGATTTTTTCCATTCTTGATTTCCAGTAGATTTTTATATTCTTATTCTTGTTTATTCCTATGGACTATGGTTTTTCAGAGAAAAGAAGGAGTAAGAAAGATCTTCGGAAGAAAAGGAAGGGGTTTCTTTATAGAAAAGGCGGGAAATATCGGAGTGTGAAGATTGGGAAGGACTAGATACTGCGATGTTGCTTCTGTGCACGTTTTCCCTCTGGGTTTCTGTTTGTCTGAAGATTTATAAACTTGATTTTCTTTTCTGCAAGAGGAAAAGAGGAAGATGATTGGGGCTGATTATGTCTTGTTTTTTTTAGGATTGATTTGGGTAGCTGCTGCTGCGATTTTTGATATCAGGAAAAGGGAGGTGCCGAATTGGCTGAATTTTTCCTTGATTTTATTTGCACTTGCATTTAGGTATTTTTATTCTGTTTTTTCTGGGTTGGATTATTTCTTGTTTGGGTTTTTGGGATTTGCATTCTTTTTTGCACTCGCACACTTATTTTACTATGGGAAGGTGTTCGCTGGAGGCGATGCAAAGCTGTTGATGGGGTTGGGTGTTGTGCTTCCTATGTTTTCAGATTATTTAGTGAATTTTCAGATGCTGCTGTATTTTGTGCTGGTTTTTATGGTTGTGGGATCTCTCTATGGATTGGTGTATAGTTTTTTTTTGGTTTTTCTTCATCTCAAGAGATTTGCAGCTGAATTTCGAGAGCAGTTTAGGAAGAAGATTTCTTTGTTTTATATCTCTTTGTTTTTTGTTGTTGCCTCCCTGATTTTTACGTTGTATGCTGGAGGGATTTCTTGGTTGTTGCCTGTTGTCCTTATTTTTCTTCCTTTTTTGTATGTGTATGCTAAGAGTGTTGAGGAGGCGTGTATGGTGAAAGCTTTGCTTCTGAAGGAGGTTACTGAGGGGGATTGGCTGTATGAGCCCCTGCATCTTGGCGGGAAGATTCTTATGCCGCGATGGGAGGGCCTTACAAGGAGGCAGGTAGAGTTTATTCAGCGATATGGGAGGAGAAGGATTTTGATTAAACAAGGGATTCCGTTTGTGCCTGCTTTCTTTTTTGCTTACCTTTTTTTCTTTGCAAAGTTTTGGTTTGGATGGTTTTAACTAAAGATTTTAATAGCGAGAAATATTCATTGAAAGATGTTGGATGAGGATCAAGCTGCAGAAATCAATGAAAAGTATTTTCCTTTGAGAAGATGTTGAATCAAGATCAAATTACTGAGATTAAGAAAAAAATATTTTGCTTATTAAA
>CAYJRI010000011.1:5160-15313 GCA_964372435.1 Candidatus Woesearchaeota archaeon
CTGGGAAGGTTATTTTGCCGAGATGGGAAGGTTTGAGCAGGAAGCAGGTAGAGTTTATCCAGAGATTTTCCAGGAGGCGTGTGTTGATTAAACAGGGGATTCCATTTATTCCTGCTTTCTTTTTTGCATATTTGTTTTTCTTTGCGAAGTTTTTGTGGGAGCTAGTTTAGGAAGGTTTTAATATAATAGGTTTATTGCCAGAAGATGCTAGATGATGAGCAAATTGTAGAAGTTAAGAAGCAGATTTCTCAGCAGATTGAGGCATGGCCTGAGGAGCAAAGGGAGTCGGCTCGGGCGAAAATTGAGGCAATGTCTCCCGAGGAGTTTGAGGAGTTCTTGATTAAGAATAAGATGATTAAGGGTGGTGATGAAAGTGCCGGAGGCGAGGAAGGCGAAGTGGAGGTTGGTAGATGTATTTTTTGCTCTATTGTTGAGAAGAAAATTCCCTCTTCTTTTATTGCAGAAAATCCCTGGGCGGTCGCTGTTTTAGAGATCAATCCTGTTTCAAAAGGGCATACATTGGTAATACCGAAGAAGCATGTTTTGCATGGAGAGGATTTGGGGAAGGAGATTGTTGAATTTATCAAGAATGTGGCTCTTACGCTGCGCGAAGGATTGAAACCGAAACATATTGAGCGCTGGGGGCATGTTGCTTTTGGCCATTTTATTATTAATTTGATTCCTGCTTACGAGGATACAAAGCTTGATTTTCCGAGGAAGAAAGGGGATGTTGAGGAGTTGAAGAAGGGCGCTGAGAGCCTGAAGGAGGTTTTTGATAAAGGGGAGAGAGAGCGGCAGGAAAAGGAGAAACCTGCTGCACAGCAAACTCCTTCGGTTGTTGAGAAGGCGCCTTTTCGGAGGCCTTAGATCTCCCAGAAATCTTCTGCTTTTATTTTTTTGAGGGCTTGCTGGATTTCCTCTTTTTTGAGAGTTCTTTTTCCTTGAATGAGCATTTCTTCTCGTAAAGCAAGGCAAAGTTTGCGAATGCTGTTTTCTAAAATGTCTTCTAGAGCATTCCATGCTTCTTTGCTTACCCGAGGAATGCCTTGTTTCTTCAGCAGGGCTACAAGGTTATTCCGTTTTATTAATGTATTAGTTGATTTTTTATATTTTTTCATTTTTTATTAATGTATTAATGTGAAGTATTGCTTGAAAGAAACATGGAAATTAATAAAAAATTCTCGGAAGAGATGCTCGAATCTGATTGGTATGAGAAATACCTGATTTGCCAGCCACTGTCCCTCATGCTCTTCTACCATGCCTTTGATCTTCTTTGTGCCTCGTAATATTGTGACTACTTTTACCTTCTCTGAAGGCTGGAGAGATGCTACTTCATAGATGAAAAGCACCTTGGTTGAGAATTGATATCTTTCAGAAAGAAATTTACCGTGTTTCAGACTATATCCTTCTCTGAGCAGCGTGTTAACCAGTGTGGGCGGCTGCAAGAAAAAATCCTCTGGTTTGAGAAGACTTACGTGAAATCCTTCAGGTTTTTTGATATGGGGGTTCTTGGTGATGATCGCAATATCAATATCATGCGGCGAAGCTTTTCCTTTAACTGAAGAGCCGAAGAGGAGAACATCAAGTACGTCCTTATCAGAGAGGACTTTTTTCAATCTACTTTTGATTGAGGATATGATTTTTGAGTTCATACGCATATGCTTTCAATGCTTCCGCATCCTCCTTTTTTAGGCGTAATGTGTAGGATTTTGTGTATGTTATGAAAAGATGTGAAACTTCTCTGTAGATATCTGAGAAATATTTCTTGAGAAGAGAAAAGCGTTCATTATGGTTCTTAGGCTGTAATTTCATTTCCTTGTAGAGGAGGTAATAGCATAAAATAACAATCGCTTTGAAAAAGTCAGAAACCGATGAGTTGAATCTCTGCTTTTTGAGGCTTTCATCACCTGATTCAAGAAATTCATCAACATTCTTTAAGAGATCGTCCATATTAATGTGTTAATGAACTATCTTATTTTTAAATCTTTCTATTAATGTGTTAAGATGGGGCTTTCAGCTGTTTACCTTATTTTATGAGGAGACGCCTGTAAGATGGTTTATAGGAAGAATTTCAAATGTCTTATTCCATAGAAGAAATAGAGAGCTAAGGCGATGTATGCGAGGATGGTCAAATATTCAATTGCATTTGATTTCTTTTCTTTGAAGGCGAGGAAGAGGGCGAAGGGGATAAGATAGTAGCGTTGTTCAATGAGCCACGACGGGAGGAGATAGAGGATTGTGGTGGGGTACATGAGGTAGCATGCTTTGCTGGGAAGTTTTGTTACGCTTAGCGAGAGGAGTGTATAGGCTATGGGAAGGAAGAAGATTACTTTGAGTGCTATGGAGGAAGTGAAAAAGAGAAGAATTTGATTTCTGAGGAAGAAGCTATGGGCTTCTTGATTGTAGGGATGGGTATTCTTGAACGTAAGGAGATAGAAAATAAAAAATATGATGAGGAAAAGAATGATTCTTTTATTTTTTAGTTTTTCGATGATTCTTTGGAGATTTGCGAGGTTGAAGGGGAGGAGCAGAAGGAAGAAGAGGAAGAGAAGGAAATAGATGTTTCCGAAGTAGATGCCTGGAGGATGGCCTGTCGGATCTCCTATTGCAATTCCTTTGTTTAGGAGGAGGAAGATGGCAAAGGCTATAAATCCAAGGAGGAAGAGCCATGATTTTTTAAGATGATTTTTTATGGATTCTTTGTCTCTTCCTAGTTCTTGGAAGTAGAGGAAAAGGAACAGGAAGAGGAGCCAGACGATGTTGTTCTGTCTTACCAAGATGCTTGCGATTCCTATTGCTGCTGAACCTATGTGATTTTTTTTCATTGCAAAAAGCATTGCGAGGAGTACCAGGAGGAGAGAGAAGACGTCTGTATAGATCAGGAAAAAGAAGGGAAAGAGGATGGGAAAGAATGCATATTGCAAGGTTTTTGTGAAGGATGATTCTGGATTAATTTCTTTCACCATAAAAAAGAAGACGAGAATTGAACAAAGTGAGAGGAGGAGGGTGATGGTTCTTGCGAGAGGGAGTGTTGGGTTTGGAAATGGTTTGAGGAGCATTGCTATCATAGCATGATAACCCGGGATAGTTGTGAGAAGGGGGTTGAGGGTTTTTTCTCCTTGCAGGAAGCGGGTTATTTGATCAAGGTGGTCTCTTTCATCAACATGAAGATTGGTGTCTTGCCTTATTGAAAGGAGCAGAGGGAGTGTGATGATGAGGATGAGTGCGATAAGGAGGAAGGTCTGGGTTTGAGGGCGCATTTTTTATTTGGTATTGCTTATGATGTGCTCGAGGCGAGATATTATTCTTTATTTGGTATTGCTTATGATGTGCTCGAGGCGAGATATTTGCTGTGCATTTTTTTCTTTTATTGCCAGGGTATTTTTTTATTATTCTTTATTTTACATCAATACTTTATTTTGGCATTTACTTTTCCTTTATTTTTAGTTTACATCAATATTTGATTTTGCTATTTTTGATTTTGGCATTTACTTTTCCTTTATTTTTATTTTGCGTCATTTACTGTGCAGAAGTTATGGATGGAGGCGGGGTATTTGCCACAAAGGCTTTCTTGGCAGTCATTGTCATTGCTGCAGGGTTTGATAGAGCATTTATTCTTGATGCAGGGGAAGGGGCCACATTCTCCAGTTTTTCTACAGGGAGTGCCAAGATAGAGTTTGCATTGCTCTATGAAACTTTGTTTCTCTTTTATTTCTGCATATTTCGCCAAGGAGATGCATAGCTGAACATTGTCCTCGAGTTCTTGGATTGCATTTTTCTTTATTATTGTGATAGCTAGAAAAATGAATGCTAAGAAGAGCAGGGCAAGCGTGTATACAACGAGTTGATTGATTTTTGGGGTTTGAGAAACATTCTTCATTATTATACCGGGTCCATTGATTTCTGGGAGTTTTTTTCAAGCATCTTTTATTATTATTTCCAGTCAATCTTCCTGATTCTTCCTTTGGTGATGATTTCTGGGCTGATGAGTTTGAGCTTTTTCCCTTTCTTTTTTTCTTTGTAGTTGCTGATTGCCTGCTCAATGATTTTTTCTGCAGCTCCTTTATGGAGGATGTGATTGATTTTTGTGACGCCTCCTTGGAGATGCTTGTAAACTTCAAAGAAGTGCTTGATTTCTGCGATCATCATGGGAGCGACGTCTGCAATATCGTAGATCTCGTTGTAATAGGGGTCTTTGGCTGGGACTCCGATTATTTTGATATCATCTTCTCCGTTGTCGATCATTTCCATGGCTCCTACAGGCCTCGTTTCTACGATAATTCCTGGGGAGACGGGAATGCGGGTGAGGATGACGACGTCAAGAGGGTCGCCATCATACCAAAGTGTTTGAGGAATAAATCCATAGTCTCCTGGATAATGGAAAGGGCTATAGAGAACTCGGTCGAGTTTGATGAGCTTTAATTTCTCATCATATTCGTATTTGTTGCGAGAACCTTCTGGAACTTCTACGAAGACATTTACTATCCTTGGCGCCTCTTTTCCTGGAGGAATATCTCTTACGACATCCATGTTTTTTGGAGGAGAGTTTTGTTTATAAATGTTGCTTTCATGCCTGCGCTTTTCAGTCAATTGGTAGAGGGGTCAGTCAGGATAAGATCAAGAAAAAGATCAATGAAAGATCAGACAAGCTTGGATTTTGAGAAGACTTTTGAAGATCCTGAGTTGAAGATTTTGTGATTATCCAAAGGCCCTTCTTCGTCGTTTTGAGGTCTGAGTACATTTCTTTTTTAACCGAATGCGCGACGATAGTCTATGATTTGTATTGAACTGACGCCTTCAATTTGGAGTTCATTTTCCAGAAGGTCTGTGGATTTTTCTTCTGGCCATGCAAGGGTGATGATAATTGCTTTGAGGCCAAAGGCTATGGGCTCTTCTTCTGTTTGGTTGATCTTGCCTCCTAATGAATGAATTTTTTTCTCGAGCTTTTCCTTCAGCTGGAGGAGGTTTATTTCTGGATCTTCCGGCATAATTTTTATTTTTACTGCGACGATTCCCATCATGCTCTTTGGCGAGTATGGTTTATAAAACTTGTTCGAAAGATTTAAATAGTAGTTTTTAATAATTCTGTTATGAAGAAAAGAGTGGTGGTAAGAAAGAGTAAAAATGTTTTGACTCCTTTGAATAAGAAACTTTTGATCGTGCTGATTGTTGTTGTTCTTGCAGGGGCTGTGATTGCTGTTCTTAATGGAGGAGTCACTGGTTTTGCTTCTCTTACTGGGATAAACTCCAAAGCTGCGCTTCTTGCTTACCGAGATCTTGCTGCGCAAACAAATCCTGAAGGTGTTGCTGCGGCTGAATCTTATGGGGGGGACATGGATAGAGATGGAATACCTGATACTTATGATCCGTGTACGAAATATAAGGATACTATTAGAACAAGAAGAGTTAGAGTAGGCAGTGTATATAAGACAGTGGCTGTGCCATTTCCTAATGCTGATAAAGATAAAGTTATTGATCGTTGTGATAAGTATCCGAATATTAATCATGTTGCTTTAGGGCAGGATAGTGATGGCGATGGTGTTCCGAATCGTGAAGATCCAAGAATTAATGTTGCTGGAGAGCAACAGCCCCCAACTAAGGTAACAGCACGAGCTACCCCTCCCCCTGCTCTTGCAGCTAGACCTTCTGGGACTGCGACACCAGCTATTGTGGCTCGGCCTTCTGGGACCGCAAGTCCTGGACTTGCTTAATTTTGAATTTCTATTAGAAAGATATAAAAATGAGTCTTTCCTCCTCTAGGAAAATGGGGAGGTTATTTTGTAGATCTGTTGTAGGAGTTTTTCTTTGTATGAGTCTTGTCTCTTCTTTGACTGCGGGGGCTGAGCGGCTTCATGTGGTTTTATCGAATGACGTGAATTTTGTTTTTCTTGAGAATGATGGGAAAGGTAAATTTACATCAACGTTTTCCAGGAACACTGCTATTGATCAGCCCCATGAGATTACTGCAGGGGATTTTGACAGGGATGGAATTTGGGATGCGGCAGTTAATCACTGGCAGGCAGACCAATTCACGGTTTTTTGGGGTGGAAAGGAAGGTGGTAAGAGAACCTTTGTTGAGGAGACGTTTGCTGTGGGAAGAAGTGGGCAGATGCATGCCATTGGGGCGGGTGATTTTGATGAAGACGGTAATATTGATCTTGCGTTAGTGGATAATGAGAATGCTTTGCCGAAGAGTATTGTGGTTGCGTTTGGTCAAGGGGGAAGAAGTTTTGGGAGATTTCAACGCTATGATATGCCTCGTAATGGAAATGCTCGCTCGATTAAAGTGGATGATTTTAATGGTGACGGGCATCTTGACTTTATTTCTTCCGATGCTAACCAGCCGATTTATTATCTTTTTTGGGGAGATGGTACTGGAAATTTTGAAGTGAATGAGAAGGAAACAACTGATGCTCAGAGTTTTTTTATGATTGATAGCGGAGATATTGATCAGGATGGTGATAAGGATTTAGTGGTTGCGAATGGTAACTTAGTGACGTTGTTTAAACTCGAGGGCAAGGACTTTATTTTTTCTGAAAGTTTTCGGTCTGGGACTGCGCAGGTGAAATCCGCACGTTTAGGAGATTTCAATGGCGATGGTTTTATTGATGTTGTTGCTGTTAAAGAAGATGGAATGTATACTTGGGTTTGGAAGCAGGACGAGGCAAAATTTAAGGCAGTCACGTGTCTTGTGCAAGGAAGGCCTACTCTCTGTTCGCCTTTTTCTTTTTCGAATGTTTTTGATATGGCCTTAGCAGACTTTGATGCTGATGGAATTTTAGATACTGCCGTGGCGCTCTTTAATGGCGGGCAGGGAAATGTTTTTACAGGCATTGCTTTTTTCAAAGGGCAGGGTGACGGGCAATTCATTTGCCCTGATCTGGTGGGGGAAAGATGCAGAAATATTTACAGTGCAGGAATTATTGCTGGAGGAGGTGTTGCTCAGGCGATGATTGATCTTTATCGCGAGGAGGTGCCAGACCCTGTAGCTCCTTTGTTTTTACGAGGAGATGTGAATCATGACGGGAATCTGGATTTAAGCGATGCGATTTCTATTTTGAATGGATTGTTTTTGGGCAAGGGGCAGCCGACCTGTTGGGATGCTGCGGATGTTAATGACGATGGAAATGTTGATTTGAGTGATCCTATTTACCTGCTGAACAGACTTTTTTCAGGCGGGGCACTTATTCCTGGACCTGCAGAATCTGCAGGACCTGATCCGACTATGGATGGGCTTTCATGCGGTTGACGAGAGAAAGATTTAAATAATAGATTTTTTTAAGTACTGTATGAAAAAAAGAGTGGTGAAGCAGCAGGTGATGACACCTCTCAATAAAAAACTTGCTATTGTTCTTGCTATTGTTGTGCTTTCAGGTGTTGGGATTGTGAACATGAATCCTGGATTGACAGGACAGATTATTTCTCCTCGGACTTTGGATGCACCCTCACAAGCATTGGTTGATAATGGTATTCCACTTAGTCTTGTTGATTCTGATAAGGATTATAAAGGGATAGGAGAAAATCCTGTTACGGGAAAGTGGTATGATAACTGCCCTACGGTCTATAATCCAAGACAAACCGACAGTGATGGTGATGGCCTCGGAAATATGTGTGATACAGGTGTACGTAAGGATAGCGATCGTGATGGTTTACCTGACACCGCAGAGTATAGTCTTGTTTTGAAGAGAAAAATCCCTGCAGATCCTTTGCCTTATGGCTGGAATAATCTCAGGGTTATTTATATCGGGAAAACCACAGGGAAATTGTATATTGGAAAGCCAGCGAATCCTGGAGAGAGTGTTGGGCTGCTTTTCACATCGCGGGATTACAGCTTATTGGCTCGCCAGGGAGCTGCATCTGGGGCTGTCCCGTCAGCAACAGGTACTGCTTCTCCGGCTCTTGCCAGAGCCCCATCGGGATCTCCAAGTCCCTTTGCTTAATTTTTTGTACATAAATTATATTGCTTTAAAATTTTATGAAAGGCAAATGTAACTTGGTATTTTGTTTTCTTGACATTGGTCGTTATCTTTATATAGTTTTGTAGGATTTTGAGGGGATGGTGACAAAGAGGCAGCTATTAATTGTAGGGCTTATCTTGCTGGCAATTGTTTCCCGGCTGATTTTCTTGGATCTTCGCCCGTTGCACCATGACGAGGGCGTGAATTATTTTTTTGCAGACAATATTGCTGAAGGAAGAGGGTGGATGTATGACCCTACGAATTATCATGGGCCTCTTTATTTCTTTGTTCTTGCTTTGAGTTTTGTTTTTCTTGGGGTTTCTGAATTTTCTTTGAGACTGCCTGCTGCACTCTTTGGAATTGTCCTTGTGATTCTGCCCCTGTTCTTGAGGTTTAAAGATGATGGATTTGGGAGGTATGGAAAATACCTTGCCTCTTTGTTTCTGATTTTTTCTCCTTCTTTATTTTATTATTCAAGATATTCGATTCATGAAATTGCTTTTGTTCTCTTTTCATTTTTAGGCGTGTATTTTTTGAGTTTGATTTTGGAGAGGAAGGATCTTTTCTATCTGCCTCATCTTGCTGTTGTTCTGGCTTTGCTTTTTGCTACGAAGGAAACTGCAATTATCTTTCTCTTTGTTCTTTTGGTTATGATCTTGTTTCATTGGGGGGATGTGAAGCAGATTCATTTTCGAGAGCATTCTGGGAAAATTTGGTTTTCTGTTTTTGTTTTTCTCTTTGTTCATACTTTGCTCTTCACGAATTTTTTTACTTATACCCCGGGTTTTTTTGATTCATTTGGGGCCTATGTGCCTTGGGCTGCACGAGGTGTTGGGGAGGCTGGGCATGACAAGCCTTTTTATTACTACTCCCTGCTTCTCCTAAGATATGAATTGCCTTTGCTTTTGTTAGGGATTTTTGGTTTGTTTGTTGCTTGGAAGAAAAGATCAGATGACGGGAAGAGCATTTTTTTGAGGAATGTTGCTTTATGGTTCTTGGTGACTTTTTTTGTGTATAGCTTTATTCCCTATAAGACTCCTTGGCTTCTTTTGAATATGACAGCTTCTTTATGTTTTCTTGCTTCCTCTGGGCTTAGGGGGATTTTTGAGAAGAGAGGGAAGGTGATTGCACTTGTTATTCTTGCGTTGAGCTTGATTTATTCGGGGTATTTTTCTTGGTTGGTGAATTTTGCTCAGCCTTGGCAGTCTTCGAATGATTTTGCGTATGTGCATACTTCTCAAGAGGCTTTGAAATTGGTGGAGAGGGTTGATGGAATGGGGGGGAAGATTCTGATTGTTTTTAATGAATCGAGCTATTGGCCTTTGCCATTTTATTTTGATGGGAGAGAAGTGAGTTATTTTACTGTCGATGATCTTTCAAAGGAGGAATATGTTGATTTTTTTTCAGACCATCAGATTCTTCTTGTGCAAGATAAGCTTTTTGAACAAGGGGAAGTGCCTGAAAAGTATACTTTTGAGAAGCACATTCTTCGCGAGGGAGTTGGGGTGTGGCTCGTCACTGCAGATCATAAGATTTAAAGATGTGCCAGAACTCTCATTGCTTTAGCTGTGAGTGAATGGCACCGTAACGCTTTTCTTCTAGAAAAAATATAAAACAGGGAGAGATAGTTGCATCTCCCTGTAAAACTTAACAGATGTAGTTGTGACTATTTCTCACTACATAAACTTAACGGAGGATAAAATGGAAACGTACAAACATAGCAGGAGCTCGGCTGGATCAAATAAGAAACACGTTCAACTCACGCCGAAATATCGGTATGAAATGATGCGCCAAGAAAAGCTCAAGGTGTTTTGCAAAGTTGCAATTGAGGAAGCATGCAAAAGGCATAATATCGTCGTGGAAATCATCAAAGTGATGAGTGATCATGTGCATATGATCGTGGATGTGCCACGTACGATGACCGATGCTTATGCGCTGCAGATTATCAAAGGTTTATCATCTTACCTGCTCTTTCGCATCTGCGAGAATTTGCGTAAGCGCTATCCTAAAGGACATTTCTGGCACGCAGGATACTTTTGTGATGGTGTAGGCAATAGTGATTACACACAAACATACACGTATATCAAGAACCAAGAGTTGCATCATGCGTTCAAGTAAATATCAAAGGATGCTCAGCTCCGAGTGAAGCGAGGAGTTGCCCGAAGGGCAACCCTTTAGGGCTGAGAGGAGGTCAC
>CAYJRI010000012.1:0-12301 GCA_964372435.1 Candidatus Woesearchaeota archaeon
GAATTCTGACAGCTCTCAAAAATCTTGAGGAGATTTTTGAAGTTCTGACATAAAAGAAGCAAGTATTCTCTGATATCCCAAAGGAGATAAAACTCGGCATGAGGTTCCCTTCTTACTTTGGCAACCTTACTTTATGACTTCAATATCGTTATAATTGATCGTGTAATATATTTAAATATCTTCAAACTCAGAAAGAGTGAAGAGTATAAAATGGTAGAAGAAACAGGAAGTTCCATCGCTCCTCCTGGAGAGAAGCCTTTTGATGCTGTCGTAAATGAAAGAAAGAAAAAAGTTCTCATGCTTCTTCATAAAAAAAGTATTCTCATTTTTCTTGCTCTTATTTTCCTTGTTTGGCTTGGAATCTTTATCAGGACCAGAAACCTTCCTGGCTTGAAAGATATTACAACAAATTCATGGACCTTGGGACCTGATCTTGACCCTTTCTTATTTTTGCGTTATGCTGAGTATATTGTAGAGCATGGCGGTCTCATGGACCTTGATATGATGAGATATGTGCCTCTTGGCTTTAATACAGGCATGGAAACGAAGCTCTTGCCTTACCTGATTGCTTATCTTTACAAGATTGCTTCTCTCTTCGCCCCTATGAGTATTGAATACGCCGCTGTTTTGTATCCTGTTGTTGCATTTGCACTTACGACAATTGTTTTCTTCTTTTTTGTTCGAGAACTCTTTCGCGATCAAGAATATGCTGGGATCATTGCCCTTATTTCAACTTCACTTTTGGTTGTTTCGCCTTTGTTGTTGAGTAGAACTATTGCGGGAATTCCTGAAAAGGAAAGTTCGATTTTATTTATGTTTGCTGCATTTTACTTTTTCCTTCTTGCATGGAGACAAGCGTCTCTGAAAAAAGCTCTTCTCTTTGGGGTCCTTGCTGGTGTGATGTCTGGTCTCATGGGTTTGATCTGGGGGGCTATTCTTTACTTATTTATGCCTCTCGAGATCAGCGTCTTTCTTGCATTTATCTTAGGGAAAACTGATAGAACAAAGATGATCGCGTATAGTTCTTGGCTTATGGTGTTTCAGGCTGTTCTTTTATTCTTTTCTGAGCGTTATCCATTAATGTCTTTCATCACAAGCCCACATTCTTCATTGATGTACTTGAATCTCCTTCTTTTTGTGATCCAATTGAGTATTCTTCATGTTCCAAAATTATCTGAGTTTTTCAGGCACCGAACTGGGAAATTTCCTCTTGAACTCTTTTCTCTCGGTATTGCTCTCGTCTTTGTTCTTCTTGCTGCCTTTCTTTTTCTAGGACCACAAGATATTTCAGAGCGGATTTCAAGTTTTGTGAGGTCTTTTACAAGTCCCATAGGAAGCAGATTTGGTTTGACTGTAGCTGAGAATCGACAACCGTATTTTGGAGAATGGAGGGGAAGTTTTGGTCCTGAATTTAAAGGAATTCCACTTTTTTTCTGGCTCTTTTTTATAGGGTCTATCGTGCTCATGTATCATATGCTCCAGCATGTTGAACAGAAAAAAGGGCTCCTTCTTACCTGCCTCTATACGTTAATGCTTTTTGGCATTATTTTTAGCCGATATGATCCTGGAAGCAGTTTTAATGGTGTTAATTTCAAAAGTAAAACAGTGTATTTTGGCAGTATTTTGCTCTTTTTAACTTTCTCTCTTTATACGTACCTCCAGGATTATCGAGAAAAGAAAAAGCAATTTGTCACTCTTCCTTATTCCTACCTCTTCCTCTTTTCATTCTTTTTTGTGGCACTTGCTGCTGCAAGAAGTGCTGTACGTTTCCTGATGATGCTGGTTCCTCCCGTGGTAATTCTCACAGGTTTTTTCTCAGTATTTTCCTATACCCAGTACAGGAGAAGCCGTACTTCTGCTAAGACACTCTATCTCATTATTGCTGTTCTTGTTCTTTTTGCTACTGCATATACTTTCTATTTTCATTACCAGGCAAGTAAGGGGTCTGCCCCTGGTTTTATTCCTTCCTCCTATACGTATCAATGGCAAAGGGCTATGGCATGGGTAAGACAGAATACTCCTCAAGATGCTGTTTTTGCTCATTGGTGGGACTATGGATACTGGGTGCAATCAATAGGCAAGAGGGCTACGGTGCTTGATGGGGGGAATGCCATTGTCTATTGGGATCATTTGATGGGGAGACATGTCTTGACTGGACCAAGTAATGAGAAAGCATTGGAATTTTTGTACACGCATAAATCGACACACCTCCTCATTGACTCGACTGATATTGGAAAGTATGGAGCTTATGCTTCTATTGGTGGTGATGAGAAGCATGACAGGGCGGGTTTTATCCCTACTCTCCTTAAGGATGACCAGAAGACCTTTGAAACCAAAAATGAACTTGTTTATGTCTATCCTTCTGGGTTTGGATTAGATGAGGATGTTGTTTGGGAAGTGAATGGGAGCAAGCAGATCTTTTCTTCAGGAGGAGCTGGTGTTGGAGGCGTTTTTATCAAAGTGGATAAAAATTCTTCTCTTATGAATCAACCCGAGGTTGTTCTCTTTGATCAATTCAAGAATACTCAAACTCGAGTACCTTTGCGTTATCTTTATTATAATCAGACCCTCACTGAATTTCCTTCAGGCATTGATGCTGGAGTGATGATTGTACCCCGTTTGATCCAACAAGGGAATAGTGTGGGTGTTGATCCTCTTGGGGCACTTCTCTATTTTAGTAAGAGGACTGTGCATTCTCGAATGGTTCGACTCTTTCTCTTGGAGGAGAAAAATGAGGGGTTTGAACTTGTCCATACTGAACCGAATTTGCTTATTGAAAATTTACGGCAACAGGGGCTTTCGATTGGTGATTTCGTATTCTTTGGTGATATTTTAGGGCCTATCAAGATTTGGAAAATCAATTATCCTGAATCTACTCAATCAAATCCTGAATGGCTGGAAAGGGAATTTCCAAGCGAAATTTTGTGGAGGGCGTAAGATGATTGTGTTGATCCTTGCTTTGGTGATGAGTTCCCTGACTTCTCTCCTTATTCTTCCTTCCTGGATGCGAAAAGCACAGCGTGTAGGGCTTGTCTGGGAGGATATGAATAAGTATGATAAAAGAAAAGTTGCTGGTTCTGGTGGCATTGCTGTGATTACAGGATTTATTTTGGGGATATTTGTATATATTGCTCTGAATACCTTTGTTTTTCATACTCTTGAGCATACGCTCCAGATTTTTGCATTAACGACAAGTGTTCTCATTCTTGCTGGAATTGGGATCATTGACGATCTCTTAGGATGGAAATCTGGGGGCTTAAGTAAAAAGTTTCGACTTCTTATATGTGTCTTTGCTTCTGTCCCCCTTCTTATTATTAATGTTGGAGAATCTGTTGTTACCCTGCCTTTGTTTGGTCATGTGAATCTTGGTATCTGGTATGCGCTCTTGATTATTCCTTTAGGAATTACAGGGGCTGCGACTACTTTTAATTTCCTTGCCGGATTTAATGGGCTTGAGGCTGGTCAAGGAATTATTCTTCTCTCAGCTTTATCGCTTGTTGCATACTTTACTGGAACGTTTTGGCTTGCTTTCATTGGTGTTTGTATGATTGTTGCATTGCTTCCTTTCTTTATTAAGAACAAATTTCCTGCAGGTGTTTTTCCCGGGGATGTTTTGACTTACCCCTTAGGTGGATTTATTGCCATCATGGCGATTCTTGGTAATTTTGAAAGGATCGCTGTTTTTTTCTTCATTCCCTATATCCTTGAGACTTTTCTAAAATTACGAGGAGGTTTGCGTGTTCAGTCATTCGGAAAACCGAATAAAGATGGGTCAATCGATCTTCGCTATGAAAAAATTTGCGGGCTGACTCATGTTTCTATTGCCCTTCTGAAAAAGATCAAACGAAAGGTATTTGAGAGGGATGTTGTTTATGTGATCTATGCGTTCCAAATTCTTGTCATTGTTCTTGGACTGATCATCTTCAGAAGAAGTATTTTTTCATAACATGTTCAAAAAGATATTTTCAAGTGAATTGGCACAAGGTTTTCATAACATGTTCAAAAAGATATTTTCAAGTGAATTGGCACAAGGTAGTTTGATCTTATTTATTATGATCAACATTTATAATTTTTTAAATTACCTTTTTCATTTTCTTACAGCAAGACTTCTTGGTCCTGCTGAGTATGGTGTATTAGCAGTGCTTATGTCTTTTGTTTATATTTTTTCTATTCCGGGTGAAGCAATACAAACTATTGTATCGCGTTATACTTCTACCCTTAATGTTAAAAACGAATTGGGCAAGATGCATTTTATCCTCTCGAAGTTTATGCAAAAAGGGCTTTATATTTCGATCTTTTGTTTCTCCCTCTTTGCATTGCTTTCTCTTTTTCTTGCTCCTCTTCTTAAAATTCACTATCCTTTGCTCTTGATTACGGGAGGAATTTTGTTTGGAATTTTTTTAGTTCCTGCTGTGAGGGGAGTTTTCCAGGGAAGGAAAAAATTTAAAGCGTTAGGATGGAATATGATTCTTGAGTCTCTTACGAAGATTGTTCTGGCTGCACTCCTCATTGGGATTGGCGTGGGAGCGTATGGCGCGATTACTGGAGTTTTTTTTGGGATCTTCCTCTCTTTTTTCCTAGCTTTTTTCAGCATTCGAGAGATCATGCATGCCGAGAAAGAAAAGGCAGGCATTCAAGGCATCTATGGATACAGCCTCTCTGTTTTTCTCATGATGCTTGTGGTTATGCTCATTTATAGCATTGATATTATCATTGCAAAGATTTTCTTTTCTGGAGATATTGCAGGGAAATATGCTGTTGCCTCGATGATTGGAAAAATGATTTTCTTTGGAACAGTGCCTATTAGTAAAGCAATGTTTCCCATCACCTCTCAAGGTTTTGATGAAGGGAAAAAAACGAGAAGGGCATTTTTTAAGTCGTTTCTCACGATTCTTGGTCTGTCTCTTGTGCCACTTCTTGTGATGTATTTCTATCCTGATTTGCTTATTCTTATTCTCTTCGGAAAGGCTTATGTAGCTGTTGCACCTCTTCTTATCTACACAGGCACGGCATTAACGCTTTTGTCTCTTACGAATCTTATTCTCCTCTACGGAATTGCGATCAATAAAATTAAGCGAGCGTATCTCTTTCTTTTTTTTGTTCTGCTTGAAGTAGCTCTCCTCAGTATCTATCACAACACTCTAGAAGATTTTAGTCTTGCTTTCCTTATCGCAAATGTTGCCATCTTCATCATGAGTGCGCTCTTGATTATCAAAAGATAAAAATGGAACCATCCCTTGAACAATTCGAGAATGATCTGAGGAAATCTTTTTTAACAAATGGAACCATCCCTTGAACAATTCGAGAATGATCTGAGGAAATCTTTTTTAACAATTGTTATTCCTGCTCACAATGAGGAGCATCGCATTGGGCCAACTCTTGAGACCTATGCCTTGTTTTTTAAAGAGATTGTTCGAAGGAAGGAAATCCGTGGTTTTGAGATTCTCGTGGTACTCAATGCATGTAGGGACCATACCTTTGATGTCGTAAAGGGATATGCAAAGAAATATCGAGAGATACGCTGGCTTTCCTTCTTACAGGGAGGAAAAGGTTTTGCTATTATGGAGGGTTTTAAGGATGCGAGAGGAGACCTTGTTGGATTTATCGATGCTGACATGTCAACTCAGCCAGATGCATATTATGATCTTGTAACCCATATCTGTACATATGATGGGGCTATTGCAAGCAGATGGCTTAAAGATTCTATCATCACGGTGAAGCAGCCTCTTTCTCGAATTGTCACTAGCCGTATTTTTAACTTCCTTGTGAGAGGTCTCCTCCTTATGCCTTATCGGGATACGCAATGTGGATGCAAAATTTTTCGAAAGCGTGCTCTTGATGCTGTTGTGCCAACATTGGAAATTACCCGGTGGGCTTTTGATATTGATCTGCTGTATAAATTCAGGAAAAAGGGTTTTTCAATTTTGGAGCATCCTACCCTGTGGGATGATAAAGGAGAGTCGAAGCTTCAGACAGTTAAGGTTTCCTTTCAAATGTTCAGTGCACTTTTACGATTACGCCTCTTGTATTCGCCTTTGAGGTTTATGATACTCTTGTACGATCGGCTCCCTGAAGGGATTAAGTTTCATCATTACGTTGGATAATATATATCTTTATTAAATAAGGAGAAAACAAAGCATTCTGTTGAGATGTGCGGTATTGTTGGATTTACATGGGAAGATAAGAAGCTCTTAAGAAAGATGACTGAACTGGTTGCTCATCGAGGACCTGATAGTGCTGGATTTTATTGTGACTCTGGTATTTCCTTAGGACATCGGAGGTTGGTTATTATGGACTTATCCAAGAAAGGAAATCAACCTCTTGTAAACGAGGAAGGAGATGTTTTTGTTATTGTGAATGGAGAGATTTATAATTTCAAGAAATTAAGAGAAATTCTTGAGAAGAAAGGGCATTGTTTCTCGAGTAATTCAGATAGTGAAGTCATTGTGCATGGATATGAAGAGTATGGAGATAACGTCTCCTCTTATTTGGAGGGCATGTTTGCATTTGCTCTTTGGGACTCCAAGAAGAGAAAGCTGATCCTCTCAAGAGATAGGATTGGGGAAAGGCCTCTGTACTATGCTTTTGATGGTAAGCAGCTTCTGTTTGCTTCTGAAATAAAAGCTCTCCTCCAGCATGATATTCCTCTGGAAATTGATATCCAATGTCTCTCGGATTACCTTACGCTGCGTGCGTCCCAAGGAACAAGGACTATGTTCAAAGGCATTGTGAAACTTGCGCCTGGTACTCTCTTGATCTATAGGAATTCGCGAATCAAAGTCAGGAGGTATTGGCAACTTCCTCCCTTTTCTTCTGAAGAAGCGAACCTCGGGCATTTTCGTGCACTCATGCAAGAAGCTCTTGAGGAGCGACTGATGTCTGATGTTCCTCTGGGTGTTTTTCTTTCTGGAGGGCTTGATTCAAGTTCACTTGTTGCGTCTCTCTCTCGTGTTCATGAGCAAATCAAAACCTTCTCTCTTGGATTTAATGATCCCACTGACGAACTCAAGTATGCTCGAATCGTAGCAGAAAGATTTCATACTGATCATACTGAGATTATCGTTGATCAAGATGTCCTTAAGATGCTCCCAAAAATTGTGTGGCACCTTGATGAACCCATGGCTGATCCTGCAGTGATTCCTACGTACCTCATTTCAGAAAAGACTGCAGAAAAAGTGAAGGTCGTTCTTTCTGGAGAAGGTGGTGATGAGATCTTTGGTGGTTATCATACCATGAATTACGTTGATTGGGTGAAGCATGTTGACGCACTTCCCTGGCTTTTCCGTTTTGGTGTAGGGAGGATAGCTGATCTCTTCTCAAGATCTTTTCAGTATCCTTACAAACAAAAAATCCTTCTAGGAGCAGCATTAATGAGAGAACAAGGAGTGAAGAGAAGGTATCAGAAGCTCTTCTACTTTCCTTTTGAGGAGGAAGAGAAGGCAGCTCTTTTAGGGAATACTGCGAAGCAAGTAAGTCTCGAAACAGCTTGGGACCACTATGTAAATGGAGATCTCCTTCGAGGCGCATTTCAATACTATTTTAACGAGTATTTACCTAATGATCTCTTGATCAAGGCAGATAGAATGGGATTAGCTCATGGTCTTGAGATACGTGTTCCTTATTTAGACATTGGTCTTGTGGAGTATTCCTGTAAACTCCATCCTCGATATAAGCATCATCGCGCATTGTTCCGTCGCGTAGTCAAGGATCTCCTCCCTCGAGAGATTCTCCACAAAAAGAAGCAGGGATTTACCATGCCTCTTTCTCGATGGTTTATGCAGAAGGAATTTTCATCTCGATTTTCTCAGCATTTTGAGGATCTCGGGAAGAGGAAGATTTTTGATCCCTCTACTTATAGAAAAATTCTGGAGCGCCCCACGGAATTTAAAAATGATCATCGTCTTTGGGTTTTGTTGAATTTTGAGCTCTGGTGTAAGATTTATCTGGATGGTATGGAGCATAGAAAAATTCATATCTAGAAGTCTTTGAGATTTCCTTTTGCATAGAAAGCAAGATTTCTATAGAGATTTGAGGATACAAATTTTTTTATAGTGCTCCTCAAGAGAAAGAGTATGGAAAGTATTGCTTTAGTGGCTTCAAAGGGAGGGCATCTTGGACAAATCCAGATGATCTGTACTCAAGAGATTCTTGGAAAGAAAAATGTTATTTTAATTACTGAAACTGCTGATTCTGTTCTTGAACCCAAAGAAGAATTAGGAATGTATAAAACCTATCTTTTTAAGAAGGATAGTTTAGGGTATAATCTTCGCAGATATTTTGTTGTGTTCTTGAAAATGCGGAAGCTCTTTGTCAAGGAGCATGTCTCCCTCGTTATTAGTACAGGTGGACATATTGCTCTTCCTGCATTTCTTGCTGCAAAAATGATTGGAGCAAGAACTATTTTTATTGATACGGTTATTCGAGTAAAGACTCCTAATTGGTCTGCACGATGCTCTTACCTGCTCTCTGACATTTTTTTGGTTCAACATGAATCCATGAGAAGGAAATATGGAAAAAGGGCCTGTTATGAAGGAGGAATCTTATGATTTTCGTGACGGTTGGGACTCATCCTGATCCTTTCACAAGACTCGTGCAACATATGGATCAGCTTGCAGCTCAGATGAAGGAGAGGGTGATTATTCAGAAAGGGTATACCCTCTACACTCCTGTATCTGCTGAATATTTTGACTGGGCTCCTACTCTTGATCCTTACTTCAAAAAAGCAAGGATTGTGATTTCGCATGCTGCAATGTCTGTCATAGAGTTTGCAAAGAAATATCAGAAACCCATAATCATGGTGCCAAGGCAAGTCAGCTATAGGGAGCATATCAATGATCATCAAGTGGAATTTGCAGAAGTGTTCTCGCAGAAGACAGGGATTCTGACTATTGGCGAGATTTCAGTTTTGACAGCAGAACTCTTAAAGAACTACAAAAAAATACCTTTTCTCGATGATAAGAATCTCTTAAAGTTACAGCAATTCCTTAAAAATGCTATCCAACACCTTTCCTGATAAGAGAACTGAGTATGTCTTTGGTCTCATTGCTCCAAAACCTCGGGATAAGATCCTGAATATTGGTTTGTCCAATATCCCTTCCCTTGAGCAGTTGCTTGAAACACGAGTGCGAGAGTGTTGGAGCATTGATATCGATGAGGAAAAATTGCTCATGCAAGAAATGTATTGAAGCGTACAAAGATTCTCTCTCTTGATCTTGAGAGAGCGATGTCTCTCGAAGAGCGTTATTTCGATAAAATTGTGATGCTTGAGGTATTGGAGCACCTTGAGCATGATGAAGATGTTTTGAGGAAGCTTCATTCTCTTCTAAGGAAAGGAGGCTCGTTGATTCTTTCAGTTCCTAATGATTCTTGGCTCCATATCTTTAATCCTGTGAAGTATTTCCAGCATAAGAGACATTATTCCCATGAAATGATTCAGAAGCTCTTGGAAAAAGTAGGGTTCAGGATTGCTCATTTTAATGTGACTGAGTGCTGGACTCTTTTAGCAAATCTCTATGTTCATCTCTTTTTCAAATTCTTCTTGAGAAGGAGGAGGGAATTTGGATTGTTCAAGAAGAGGGCTGATCAAACTTATCTTCAGATCAATACTTCTGGCTTGGACATTATTCTCAAGGCTGTAAAAGATTAGCTGAGAGCATAGGTGAAGAAATTTTTGATTCTGAAGAGCGTGATGAGTCCGTACTCAAAGGTGATGAGAAACATATAGAAGGGATGGAGAAGCCAGAAGAGGCGTCCTGTTTTGAGAGCGTATTTGAGGCTTACTGCAAAAGGCCCTATCAGTGAGAGATTGTATGCAGCCATGAGCATGAAACGGAATTTTCCCGACAAACTTTTTCCTACCCAACGGTATTCCTTCTTGTGATATTCACTGTTAATGAAACTGTAAAAATATTTTCCTTTTTTTATGAGCAAACTCCATAAATCGGCTGATGTTTTATGGTGGATGTATGCTTTTTTAGGGATTGCAACTTTCATTTTCCATCGAGCCATTTTTGCAAAAACGTCGACATCTCGTTGGTAGCCTCCAATTTTTTGAAATACTGATTTCCTGTATGCGCATCCATTTGCCCCCCCATAGAGCACTCTGCTCTCTTGCAACTCGTGAATATAATACGTGTTATTCATGAGGGTGAATTTTTCTGGATGGAGTGTGACTGCAGACACTAAGGAGTAGGGTATTGCGAAAGGATCTTCAACTCCGGCTGCATTGAGATACTTAATGAGGAGAGTATCATCTTCAGCATATGTTAAAAGTGATTGAGATACCATAATTTCTTTATCTTCAAGGAGGGGAGTCATGATCTCATGAATCCAATTCTTACCTACGAGAATGTTGTCGTGATCTATGTAGATGACGATATCGCCTTTTGCTGCCTGAAGCCCCTGGTCTTTTCCCATGCCCATGCCCTCTGAGAGGCGATAAGGATTGCCGAGGAGACGAATGTTTTTACTTTTTTGCATGAATTCTTGGATAATGGAAAGAGTAGCATCCTTTGATCCTCCGTCTACAATAACAATTTCATATTTTTCTTTAGGATAGTCTTGCTGCAAAATTGAGGTGAGACATTCTCTCAAGGTGCGCTCTGCATTATAAATTGCTAAGATAAAACTGATTTCAACCATGTATCCTCCTAACGTACTGCGTAGACAATAAGCAAGGGTTGTTTTTGCTCTTGATCTGCAAAATAGGCTTGAACAGGTGTAAGGCGTTGCTGATTTTGTTGAAGCCATTCATTGATCCAGGGAGGATGGGGTTCGAAAATAGAAACAATGAGATGGCTGGGTTTTTTCTGATCAATGAATTCGTCAAAATCTGTTTGATTTGGCAGAATGCCAAATACCTGTCTTTCAGCATAGAATGTTGTTTGAGGGTAGGACATACTCACAATAATGTCGCCTGGGTTTGAATTCTGCTTTATCCAGAGCCCTGATTCTTTGACCTGGGCATATGATGTTTTTTTTGTTTCAATGAGCTGGGTTGCATGCTGCAGCTGAGTGTATGCTAAGAAGAGAAATGCGATTATGATGAGGGCTTGAGGAAGATATTTGTTGAAGTTTAATCTCTCTGAGAGAAAAGTGAGGCCAATGACTGCGAAATACATAATGAAAGGGATCATCAAGAAAAGCCAGCGATCTTCTATAGTTCCTCTGATGTAAAAGATGTAGAAGAGCGAGGTCGTAAAAAGAATGATCAATGCAAAAACTCCCGGATGCATTCTCTTTTGCTTATCTTTGAGGAGAAAGTCAAAAGAGATGAGGAGATAGAGGAGCGTTGCTCCCACTCCTATCAAGAAGAAAATGAAAAAGAGCCATTTAGGAAAGAGATGGATGAAAGAAAGGGTCATCCATCCTGGTGGTCGTGCTGCGAGTTCTTCCTGTCGCGTGTATGCACGAGTGAAAGCTAAGGTGTCGTCAAAATAAAAATGATTGTAGAGGAAGAAAGGAATCAAGACAAGAATATAGGCTCCAGCTGCGATCCAATAGTTCTTTTTTTTAACACATTGGATTCCATCTTTGAAAAGGACAAAAAGAAAAAGTGAAAGAGGTACTAAGAGAGCTGAAATTTTAAAATAAAGGGCTAATGCTGCACTTGCTCCTCCAGAGATCGCGTCTTTCCTTTGGTCTGTCTTGAAGAGTTTCCAGAAAAAAAGGAATGCGAGGAGTTGAAAGAATATAGAGAAGAAATCTGGTTGAAATCTTTGGCTCCAGAAGAGATATGACCAGACTAACATTGATGCTGCTGCACTCAGTGCTCCTACCTTCTTGCCAAACAGCTCTTTTCCAAGCAGATAAACTGCGAAAATCACGAGAAGAGAGGGGAGGGTTACTAAGAAAAATTTGAGAAGATACTCTGGGAAATTGAGTTTTATGAGGAGTGCTGCAAGAAACTGGAAGAGGGGCGGCCTTGGACCGACATCGAAGGGAACTCCCAAGGCCCAGTGTTTTCCTGTGGCCATGTACTCTGCCTCATCCCACCAGAGAGGTTGATTGAGTGTTTTGGCAAAATAGGAGAACTGGAGAATGGAGGCGCCGACGAAGATCAAGACAAAAAGGAGATCGTACTGAAAGATACGACGAAGAAATAATTTTACGCGTTGTTTACGCTCCTCTAACTGTTGATCCTCTTTTGTGGAAGAAGGAGGCTGTTGTACATTCGCTGCTGAATTTTCCATCGCATGTTCAAGAATCTCTGGTTTTTATGTTTTGTTATGTTGAAGGAGGACTTCTTGTTCAAGAATCTCTGGTTTTTATGTTTTGTTATGTTGAAGGAGGACTTCTTGTT
>CAYJRI010000012.1:12401-14664 GCA_964372435.1 Candidatus Woesearchaeota archaeon
CAAGAATCTCTGGTTTTTATGTTTTGTTATGTTGAAGGAGGACTTCTTGTATTCCTGCATTGACGATAAATCTCATTCCATTCTGGTGTAAAGAATACTGCCCTGTCATCCATGATTTTATCTGCTCTTGGTTTCCCCATGATCAGCTCATGAAATTTAAGACC
The DNA here is from genome assembly GCA_964372435.1 of Candidatus Woesearchaeota archaeon. Classification (GTDB taxonomy): domain Archaea; phylum Nanobdellota; class Nanobdellia; order Pacearchaeales; family GW2011-AR1; genus CAYJRI01. Next base: position 12,566 of record CAYJRI010000012.1, read on the forward strand.
CCACCTTTTTAATTGGTCTAAAGTGAAGCTGTAGCCAGTTTCATACACCTTCTGGACATCATCATTGCACCTTCCCAATCTTGCTGTGTGGATCACAATTCTATAACCTTCATCGTGGAGCTGATTGATTGTTGCTATTGCTTCGGGATAGGAGGTTGCATGTTCATAGTCTCCTGTTGTTTGATTGCAAATGGTTCCATCAATATCAAATACTAATGTAGAAAGTTCTTTATTCATCTTATGAAGAGAACCATGCTCTTAAATCAGCATCAAATCTTTTGACTGAATCATCGGTTGCGGGATGAGCAATAAGGCCCTGCATCACCTTGTAGCCTGTTGTTACGATGTCTGCTCCATTTCTCCATCCATCAGTGATATCATAGGAGTATCTGATGCTTCCGAGGATTATTTCGCATTCTAAAGAAGAGTTGTCGAGGAAATTTCTTGTGTTGTGGAGTTCTTGCAGTGCTCTTTCTCTTGCATGAACCCTTGCCTTTTCCTCTCCTAGATCAGAGTCTGCTGCAAGACAGTGTTTCGCTTTGTGATCAATGAGTCTATTATAGAAGAGCGAGATGAATCGAGCTCCGGCTTGTGCAGCTAATTCAAGCTGGCTTTGGGTAAATCCGCAGGTTGCATTGATCTGGAATCCTTCTTGTGCAAGTTCTCTAATAACCGCTAGGTAGTTTCGCGCTTCTTTTTCGTTTTCTGCCTTGTAAGAAATAGGAATTTTTACAGCTAAATTTTTATAAGGAAGTTTTTCACGAATCTCTTTCGCTTGCGAGATCATTTCCTGAGAGTCAAGGCTAAATACTTCGACGCTGAGAGAGGGGAAATAGCCATCTTTGCTTTTGTATTTTTCGCAGAGTTGGGCAAGTGCCTGCATATGATCAAGGTATCTCTCCATGAATGACTTGGAAGCGTCTCCTTTAGGGGCCTTGGCGACCAGACTTGGATTTGTGGTAACTCCTTGAAAACCCTCTGACAAAGCTCTCTCAATCTCGTCTGGGAGAGCGCTATCAATGAAGAGGACTCTTCTTTTCTGCATGTTCTTAGACAGGAGGTTCATTTTTAAGGATTATGAATTCATGTTATATATGTTAGAGAAGCCTCTCTAAGGTGAGTTCTTCTTTTGTAAAGAGCCTTGATGATAGTTTGTCCATACATTGTTGATAGGTTAATTGCTCAAATTCTTCTCTTGTGCTGCAAGAAAGATTTCCTGTAACATCTCCTGCACCAATTCCTTTTTTTTCATAGGTCTTGAAAGGAGCAACTAAGATTCCCTTTCTTCCTTGCGCTAGTATGTGGGGAACGACACCTCCTTGAAATTTGCTTCCGATATTTTCTCCCAGTTTTTGAAGGAAAGAGGTAATTCTCTGGGGATCGTCTTGGGTAAATATGAGATGTGCGAATGGGAATGAAGGCATGCTATAGACTTGGTTTCGTGCTACTGAAATGAGGTCTGCAGCTTCGAAACCATATTCCTTTCCTAATTGTTCTGCAACAACTTTGTAATTGGTGAGATGATAGTGTTCGTGTGAAGGGATGCTTGCTCCTGCTCCTTCACTGTTATGATGAAGGCAGAAGCCCTCTCTGTCTTTAAATTTGAGCAAGAGATCGAGTCCTTCTGCAAGGCCACTCAGGTTCTGTGTTGTATACATGGGGCGATGCTCTCTCGAGAGGGCAACACTAGCTCCTGCAACGCTGGGAAACTTGTTTGGAATCAATGTAAACTCTCCTCTATCTTCCTGAGGAAAGAGAAGTATTTCTGGGTTGGCTTTAGCTTCCTGAAGCGTGGCACAGAGAGGACAATCTTGGGTATTTTGTTGATGATACCTTTTTATGCGATGGGGATTGAAGATGAGTGCAAAGCTATATGCTTGTCTCTGAGATTTATCCTCGATCATTCTCGTTTCTTTGTTGTAGGAATCTTTTGGAACTCCAAAAGCCTCTGCAGCTGGAATCCATCTCTCTAAAATGCTCATTTTAAGTTAATCTTTACCTTCAATATTTTTCAGGGGTAGAGTCTATACAATAAAATACGTAATTTACCTTCAATATTTTTCAGGGGTAGAGTCTATACAATAAAATACGTAATTTAC
>CAYJRI010000013.1:0-13720 GCA_964372435.1 Candidatus Woesearchaeota archaeon
TATGCGATTAAGCGATGTTTTTCGGACTATCTAAAAATTATAAATTTCCGAAAAATATGGGTGGAGAAGTCTGCAAGACTTCGTAACCTCATAATCCTTGTTATATTGTAGGACCGAAATTTAGTGCAACGTCCCGAAGGGAAATTTCAGAGTTCAGAAAAAGCCCGTTTTATCCAAGATATTTAAAACGAGGAATTTCTTTTCCTTCAATATTAACAGTTTCAAGAAACATTGATTTTGGTCTTGCCCACAGAGCATTATTCCCAAATTCTTCAGACTCATAGAGTGCTTTGTAAATTACTAATTCTTCTAGTGTTTCACTATGTCTTGCAAGACCAATAACTTCATATTGCTTTCCTTTGTAATGTTCATATTTTCCGAGTTTTAATTCTTCCATGTTATTTAATTATGATTAAATGTATATAAGTTTTGTTATGGTGTAGGGCTTTTTCTGAATTGAATCTAACGTATGAGTTATACGCTATTGTGTGAGAAAGAAATAATCTCTCACTCTTCCTGTTTTATGACCTGCTCTCCTAAGAAAAAGACTTTGTTGGATTGGGATTCATGGATTTTGCCGTTTCTCTCGTAGACTGCTATGGCTGTTGGAAGCTCGTACTTTCCTATGGGGGCTACCTTGGAATAGATCAGATACGTGAAGATTCGCTCTTCTCCAGCCTGGAGATTTTCTAGCTGCCACTCAACTCTTCTGGTTTTCTCATCGATTTTGTTTGGGGGAAGTGGCCCAAATCTCTCGTAGAGCTTGACCAGTGGAGGAAGACGATCAATAATAATAATCTTCTCAACAAACCTTGAGGCTCTCGCTTTCAGGACAACCTTCAAAGCAAATTCTCCTCCTCTGGTTTTCACAAAAACAATCTCCTTTTGAAGTTTAAGGTCTCTGGTGAGCGCGATTTTGATGGAGATGGCTGCGATGATGATTACGAGAAGAATGATGAGAGGCGCAAGCCAATTGGTGTTAACTACGACTCTTAGTGTTTCTCCTGGCCTGAGTTCCTGCCTCCAGATATAATTGATAATGAGACCTTTTCTTTCAATGCTGTCAGGAATTTTGCTAAACGAAGTGAAGAGACGGGAAATGATATCTTTCTTTACCATAATCTCCACGGCAGCAACAACATTTCCTTCATTCCTCTTTTCAATCACTTTGGAGATGATGAAGAAGCCCGCTCCCTCTTCGTATGTGGCTGTTCCTGTTCTTTCAAGGTAGCGGATATTGGCTTCATATAACTCTGAGGCTGATTCCTTGCTCAGTTTGACAGTGGCGAGGTATGTGCCTGCTGTCATTTCTCGAATCTTTTGGTTGTCTAAAGGAATCTTGATTTGGATTTTTTCATAGGGTTTAAGAGAGAATTCTTGGCTATGGGTGAATAAGGTGGAAGAGGTATCTGCTTTTACATTCTCAAAGAAATAATCTTGGAGGTTTTCTATGGTGATGATAGCCTCCCGGGATTCTATGGTAATATCTTCTGAGGTTACTCTGAAGGATTCTTTGAATCTTGCAAGTTTGACAGTCAGTCTTTCCTCTACAGATCCTTGGTTCTGGCTGCGGATGGTGAAAGTAAAGGAGTAATCGCCATAGTTTTTTCGAGCTTTTTCATCAAGCATTACGGTGAGTGGGATGGTCTTAGTTTCTCCCTGCCCGATTTGCGTAAAACCTTTTGGGAGAATTTCTACATTACCCACTAAGGTGTACACTTCAAAGCTGTCGTTTTTTCCTGTATTCGTGATTATGAGATTAAATTTTGCATTTTTTGAGAGTTCTGTTACTAGGGTTCCCTCTACAGGCTCTTTTTTCACTTGAATGTCCAGCGCTGTTCCCAGCTGGAGCATGAAGAGAGAGATCAGGAGGAATGCGAGAATGAATGTTACTCTTTTTTCTGCCATTACCCTTTTTACAGGATGATGTATATATAGTTTTCTGCACTTCATTATCAACTGCTTTGTGATAAAAAGAGAAGGAGTTAATGCATCCCTTCGATGGCGAGGAAGGATTTCATCTGGGCAATGAACTCATCTGCCTCTGAGAAAATTTTAGTTTCATATTGGTCGATTCTTGCCCTGATAATGTATCGATCATAGACGCCCCTCAGAAACTTGGAAAGAGGGTTGTTTTCCCAGCGATGCTCGTAATCCTTTTCTAGAATAGCTGTTACCTTTATTTCTGGGTTTCCTTTGTCCATTTTTGTCTTGACACTCTCTTTTTCAACTTCGACGCGCGTCATCCCTAAAATTCTCCATTTTATGTTAAGGACAAAACGGAAATAGTCAGAGACTTTTCTATTAGCGATCCACTCAATCTCAACGTCCTTTCCTGCAGCACCAATTTTCTCGCTGTAGGTTTTTTCAATGACGATGTATCCCTGATCAACGAGCCAATTGTAGCAGAAGTTATAAAACTCTTTAAAGTCGAAGACTCCTGCCTGTTTAACTTTCCCTTCAAAGACTTTGTCTTTCTCCACCATTTTTATTAGAGTAAGAAAAAGACGTATTTAAATTTAATGTGGTTTAGGCCATGCAGTTCTCACAGAGCAGGGCACCATCAGTTTTATAAAGCGTCTCAAAATTGCCACATTCTTCACAAATTCCTTCTCCTCTCAATCTCGCGCCATTTGCCTGTGATACTCTCTGCATTTTCTCAATCTCTTCTCTGATTTTGAAGGAATCGCTAATTTCTGTGAAGAGGCCGGGTTGAATTTTGAGGATGTCCTTTATGGTGATCATGCCTACCACTTTACCCCCCGCAACTACGGGAAGTCGCTTGTGATATGACTTCCTCATTTTTGAGATTGCTGTAAGAATATCTTCGTCAGGCTTTATGGTGATGAGCTTTCTTACCGCAATATCTCGTGCCTGTATTCGGCGAATATTAGGATTCTTTCTCTTTACCATGGCGTTGATAATATCTCCCTCAGTAAGAATGCCATGAACCTTATCATCATTCTTGATGATGAGGCTTCCAACCTTATTTTTCACCATTTCCTTCGAGCAGGCATAGAGGGAAGTCTCTGGTCTGACGGCGACAAACTTTCTTGTCATAACATCACCAACTGTAATTCTGCTTTTCATATCCATAAAAACTCCCTGAGCTTTATAAATTATTCTTCTCCTCCCAAGAATAGTTAATTTAGAAGGAGTAGGAGCAGCAGAGGCCATCCCTTAGTCTCTGCTGTACTAAAAACATGCTCATATCCCTTTTATCTTTATGGTATATTCTGTATATATGGTATATACCGATAAGTATTTAAATTCCATTACCTTTTTCTTACTGTATATACAAATATATATTACAGAATATATATTTTCACTATAGTAAATCTTTTTAAGGGATTGTATATATCGTATATATGACTAGGGGTTAACGAAGCATGGAACCACGAAAGATCATCAGGCTTGGCAGTTCGAGTTATGCGATTGCTTTGCCGAAAGACTGGGTAGATAAATCAGGATTAAAGAAAGGGGATAGTGTGTATATTCTGCCGAATTCCAACGGTGAGTTGATATTGGCACCGCGATATCAAGAAAGCAATAGAAATAAGATCAAACGACTTGATCTTTCTCATCTCAATAAAATCGTGCTTGTGAATGAGCTTCGCGCAGCCTATGTTCAAGATAATGACATTCTCGAAATTATAGGCATTAATCAGTCCAACAAAGAACTCGTAAGAAGCGTAATTCGAGAGATGATGGGTTTCGAAATCATTGAATTCTCTGATGAAAAAATCGTCATGAAAGATTTTTTTAATATTCACGAAGCAAAACTAGAAAATTTTCTAAGGAAAATTGATAATTCTATTCGGAGTATGTTTGAAGACATGCTCTCCTTTATGCGATCCCCATTCAAAGAACGAGAGTTGGTGGCAATGTATGAAACTGATAGCGAGATCAATAAATTCGCCCTCTTTATTACCCGCATCCTCTTCAGAGGATTAGAAAATCCCACAATACAGAATGCGCTACAAATAGGGTCAAAAAATCTTTTTGATTATTGGTGGATTACCTTTAACCTTGAGCACATTGCAGATGATCTCAAAAGGGTTGCCAAAATTCTCAGGAATAAAGACGCCAAAATGCAGCATACGCAAGCATTCGCTGATATTGTTAAGAAAATGAGCGATAACTATATAAATGCATTCAATGGGTATTACAAGCAAGATGGAGGCTTGGCAAAAAGCTCACTCAAAGACGCTGATAATCTCCACCAGGGGTTTAACAGACTTTCTCGAGAAGCTAACGGAACCATACGAGAAATTGTTGTTAGATTGTCTGATATCAATCGCTCTATTTATGAGATTAGTAAAACCCTTGTTTATGCCTTAGTATGACCGCCCCAGAAACACTTCATAATTTGAAAGACCAGAAAACCGCTCTTCAGTTTATCACTGAATATTTAGAGAGAAGGCGAAAGGGATTGCAGGAAAATGGAAAAGGCGAATATCGCATTAAAAGAAATGATATTGAGAACTTGCCAAAAACTGATCCACGAACGCAAATTACTCGAATTTATTATGTTATTGAAAGTCCTGATGAAGTCATCGAGGAAACACGGGTGATTAAACAATATCTTATTGATCAAGAGCATCTCATTTCTAAGCGATTTGCAACCAAAAAAGAAGCTGCATCTTTTGAAAAAAAACTCCTTGAGCACTACCATCAGTTTGCACCTGAATTAGTACCTGCTGTTGTTGACGGAGAAGAGGGAATTAAGGAGGGAATCCTTTTGATGGAGGATGCTGGACGAGTAAGTTTCGGAGATAGATGGTGGGATATTCGTAATCGAACAAGCGGCCCATCTAACTTTGAAGCACTGCTCGATGACGCACTTGATGCCATTGATAGGCTCCATCATATTGCAGGAGCGCATAAAGATATCAGAGAAATTGTTGATAAGTCTTATTCACTTCCCTTTCATGAAAAACCAAGAATCTCGTATCGCCTTTTACTTGCACCTTCCCAGAGAGCAAGAGGTAAAGTTGAAGGAGAAGACGCTTTTTCTAAAGCATTTGATGTTCTTTTTAGCTATCTTCCTTCAGAAAAACATCAGGTAATCCATGGTGATATGAATGACTCTCATCTCCACACAAGAGAAAATGAAAACAAATTCCGCGTCATTGACTTCGGTCGTTCTCGAAGAGGTCCTGTTCAATACGATACTGCAGGACTTGTCTTTTCCACGAATCTTCCGTTCGAGGTGCGTGATGCTGTTAGTCATTATAAAGACCGTTATCATTGTGATGAGCAGGAGGTCATTGGTCTCTGTGGTTGTGGAGTGCTTAAGGCAATTTCAGCAGCAGCTTATCTCAATAAACTTGAAACATTGTATGGCTATGAATACAAAAATCTGCGTGAACAGCATTCGTATTATGCTGAGCGGGCTCGATATCTCTCGAAAATAAACGACCTTTTTGACATTCTTGTTGCTTATGACCCGCTTTTTCGACCTTTACAAAGCTTTTGTGAAGAGGTTCTCCTTGACTCTGAACTCCAAATAAAAATTAACGGGTCAAAAAAAAGACGAGCATAAATATCGATACAACGCATGGAATCATCATCTTTAACGGTTTCTGAGGGCGAAGTGAAAAAAAATTTGTCGCACGTCCTCACTCAATCTGCAAGTCGAGATTATCCTAATACGATTGAGGTGACTTCTCTTAAACTTCAACAACATCATTCACATCAATCGAAATGCACCTTTCTTCATCTTGATGAGATTCAAGGAAATTCTCAGCAACCTTTCTCATTTCCTGAAAAAGCCTTGTACCAAATCTATAGAGATCTTTCCAAGAAAAGATGGAATTCAAAAAGAGGGATCTTTCAGATTCGGGATGATAAAACCAGAGAGGCATATCAAACAGAAAAAATGATGCTTCGCATCTCAAATTCTTTTCAGACAAAAACACTTTGTCAAGAAACTGGTATTTATCCGAGAGTTTATGGCTGCTTAGAAGAGGAGCATACTATTGTAAAAGAATGGGGTGGTGAGTCTTTGGAAAAGCTTGTTCAGGAAGTATCTACGCCACAGGAAGTATGGGAGATTGCAAAATCTCTTCTTTATCCTTTTGGACTCTTGCATGCTGCAACTCCTATTGTTGTTCATGGAAGGCAGTCAGATGAAAAGCTTACCTACGAGTCTCCTGAGGAAATGGGAAGAAGATTTGCCATGCAAGTGACCATGCTCCTTCACAGTCAAGGCGTATCTGTACATGTATTTCGTCGAGCTTATGGCCCCATTCGCAGGATCTTTAGTGCACTCGCAAGCGAAATTCTCTATGAAAAAGGCGCCAAGGGGGTCATTCATCAAAATCATGACCTTGCAACACTTACGCAAACAAAGCTTTTGGCAGCTGGAGAGACTCGGGTAGGATCTTTCTTTTGCGACCTTTCTCTCTTCCTTGATCCTCTCCTCTTAAAGTCACAAGAACCTCATGTAATTAAAGAAAGAATTGAAAAGGTTAAAGGAGGATATAGTCAAATCCGAAGAGAGCTCAATGAACCTATAGAAAGAGAGAGTAGAAAGACCTTAAAAAGATCTATTGAATTACCTCAGTTTCCTGTTCGTCAATTTGAACTCGCGATGTATCTGATAGGAGTATGGGGATGTATCAACAGAGCAGCGATGTTTTACCATTACAGTGAAGATATTGAAAAAACACGTTTTCAAGTTCAAGAGAATCTTCTTTTAGGATCAAAGTTACTTGAACATCTCAAACAAAAGGATTCTCCCTATAAAAACCGATTTACCCAGCTTTATGAAAGCTTATCGGGGACCGGTATTTTTGAAAAATATGAAATTAAAAACTATCCGCCATCCCTTCCAGCTATTACTAGTCTATAAAAAATGGGCTCTCCACTCATATACCTTAGTAGGCATGGTGAATCTCAATATAATGTAGAAGATCGTCTTGGAGGTGACCCTGAATTAACCGCGAAAGGAGTAGAAGATGCAAGAAATCTAGGAAGATTTCTTTGTAATAAGCATATACAAGTCATGTATTTTAGTCCTCTGAAAAGGGCTGCAAAAACTGCTGAAATTATGGGGGAGTATCTTCCCCATGTTGAGTTTATTCAAGTTGAAGAATTACGAGAGATCTATTTCGGATTGGCTGAGTATTTGACTACTTCTGAATTAAGAGCACGATTTCCTGAGGAACATAGAAAGAGAGGAAAAAACAAATACCGATGGAAATTGCCCGCTGGGGAAAGCTATGAGGAGCTTGATAGGAGGGTGCAACCATTCCTCAATGAGCTTAGAGGCAGAGAAGGAATTTGTGGTATTATTACCCATCGTTCAGTTGCAAAAATTGTCTTCAGGGCTTTTTCAAAGAAGCCGCTTGATGAAATTCTCAACCTTGAGATTCCTCATGATGTTATTTTTGAAATTCATCCCTCTACAGGCGAGATCATTCGCCACAAAATTGCTCTCGAGACATTAGATTCAGAGAGTAACTCCGACGAGTTTTAACCACTGAATGATTAATAATCAATGATTCTTAATGATTTCTCAAATTTTTCTCGTAAAAGGATAATAACAATTGCGTCTTAATACAAATTTTATCATAAGTTGATATCTAAAACAATAGTTGATTTATAAGTATCGGAGATAATGTCCAGACAGCACCTACGCAGGTGAACTTAGACGAGAGCTGTTCTGTAAAAAATATATTCAAACAATAAAACTTAAAGAAATAATAGAAAACAGCTTCGACGAGGATGCAATTTCGTTTAATTAAGAATATCAATTAACACTTAAATTCATAATAGGTACTCCAGAACAGTAAAGTTTAAAAATACTGGATTTTCTTTATAAGCATAATTTTGTTGAGATTTTAAAGTAAATTCTTTACGCTCTACTATGGACAAACAACCGATCTTTATTTTTCCTGAGAATGTTCAGCGCATGATTGGCAAAGATGCGCAAAGGAATAACATTATGGCAGCAAGGCTTGTAGCTGATACTGTAAAAACTACTTTGGGACCGCGGGGTATGGACAAGATGCTTGTAGACTCTGTGGGAGATATTACGATTACCAATGACGGTGTTACTATTCTTAAAGAAATGGAGATTGAACATCCCGCAGCGAAGATGATGGTAGAGATTGCCAAGACGCAGGAAGAGGAGGTTGGCGATGGTACTACAACAGCGGTAATGCTTGCTGGAAAATTGCTTGAGAATGCTGAGAAACTTTTAGATAAAAAGATTCACCCGACAGTTATTTCTCTGGGCTATAGAATAGCTGGAGAAAAAGCGCAAGAGATTCTTCAGAATTTAGCGGCAAAAATTACGTTGAATGATCATCAGATGCTAAAACAGATTGCAATGACTGCAATGACAGGGAAGGGAGCTGAAGGGGTGAAGGAGAAGTTTGCTGAAATTGTTGTGAAGGCTGTGAAGCAGATCTATGATAATGGGAAGGTCGATGTTACGAATATTAAATTAGAGAAGAGTAAAGGACATGGGATTAAGGATACTGAGCTCATTGAGGGGCTTGTTCTTGATAAAGAGAAGGTTTCTGTGGATATGCCTTCTTCTGTAAGAGATGCGAAGATTGCACTCTTGGATGCTGCTTTGGAGATCAAAGGTCCTGAGACTGATACGAAGATTAATGTTTCATCTCCAGAACAATTACAAGGCTTCCTAGAGCAAGAGGAAAGGATTTTGAAGGGTATGGTGAAAAAGATTAAGGATACGGGAGCAAATGTATTTTTCTGCCAGAAAGGTATTGATGATGTTGCACAATATTATCTTGCGAAAGAGAAGATTTATGCAGCGAGGAGAGTTTCGAAGTCTGACATGGAGAAACTTGCTCGTGCTACAGGCGGGAAGATGGTGAGTAATTTGAATGATATTTCTTCATCAGACTTGGGCAAGGCTGCTCTTGTCGAGGAGGTGAAGCAGGGAGAGACTGCTCTGACGTATGTCCGAGGATGTTCAAATCCCAAAGCCCTTACGATTCTTATCCGCGGAGGAACAAGCCATGTCATCGATGAGATGGAAAGAGCTATTAAAGATGGAATTGGAGATGTTGCTTCTGCTCTGAAGGACGGAACTATTGTTGCAGGAGGAGGAGCTGTTGAAGTAGAATTAGCGAGGAAATTAAGAGAGTTTGGACAGTCTCTTTCGGGAAGGGAGCAGCTGGCGGTTGAGGAATTTGCAAATGCAATGGAATTTGTTCCTGTCACCTTGGCTGAGAATGCTGGACTGGATCCTATTGATGTGCTGACAGAGTTGAAGGCGCGACATGATCGAGGAGAGAAGAATGCAGGGATCAATCTTTTTAACATGAGAGTTGAAGATACTTTTAAGGTAGGGATTATTGAGCCTTTGAGAATTAAGACACAGGCTGTGAATTCAGCGTCAGAGGTTGCTATGATGATTTTAAGGATCGATGATGTTGTTGCTGCCTCCTCTAAGGGCGGCGGAGGCATGCCCCACGGTGGTGGGATGGGTGAGATGGAGTAGGATTTCTTTGTTGCCCAATGAAACATCAAGTATTTCAACGTCTTGGAAGAAGATCAATTTTGGAAGATGAAATTTTAATTCGCTCTTAATTATCTCTTCTCGAAGAGAATTGCAGTCGTGCACGGCAATTTTGATCTGATTTTGTCTAAGATTTCTCTAGCGATTCTTATATTCTTCTCCGAATTTGTTGCGACGATGAAAATCTCTTTTCCTTTGTGAACAAGGGCTGCTCTCCCGATGGTAGCGCCGAAGGAGAGCTGCATACCTGTTTGCATGCGATCTGCTCCTGCTCCTGTAAGCATTTTATTTTCCCTTAAGATGTGGTGGGGATAGACCTTGATGCCAAAATAGAATTGCCCTGGCATTTTTTCTTCGAGGAGTTTTGTTATGTACTGGCGGGCTGCCTCTATTGCGTTATCTCTCATTTGGACATTTTCAAGGCTCACCATACTCAGAACATAATTGAGTCTTCCTTCTTCATAGCCTTTGGTATCTCCCATATGAAGCTTTACTATCTTGGTTGGAGGTATGGTTTTAATGTAGGACTTGCTCTTGACTGCGCTTTTTCTCGTGTACGGGCGCGCATACCATTTGGAGTAAGATGATGCTTTTCTAAGCGCCATTATTCATGTCCTTCCCTCACAGGGAGCGTGAATGCTGCCCGCATTGTTCTTTCTCCTTCAATAAGCTCGAATACTCTGGCAAATCTTCTGTCTTCATTTTTAAATAATGCGCATCGTGCATATACTGTTGACCCGCCAACACAATCTACGCTAGGATCCATTTGAAGAGAAGTATTGTGGAAACCGTAACGAACTGCTTCTTCTGTATTGGAGCAAATACTTAAGTAAGGACAAACATCTATTGTTCTTTCTCTTCGATCAAGTGCTCTTGCCATATTAATAAAATCAATAGAGTCTCTTCTTAATTTTACTCTTGCTCTATACTCTACTAATTCTTCTTGCCCGTTCATTTTAGTGGATTTCAACCTCCTGAGTTAATGCTTGTCCTGGAAGACCTTTTGTAAAAATCGCCCGCACAAGTCCTTTATTCCCGTGGGCGTCCTTGATAATGCCTGTAATGATCTTTCCAGAGGAGGATTTCCAGCTTACCTGCTTTCCTACAAGCTGCTTTGCCCCCTCCCTGTTCTTTGCGCCCACATCTATCAGAAAATGTCTTAGGGTTACTGTATGCCTACCACGTCTAAACTGGATGATTTTTCCTTTCTTCATTCCCCCTTCACGAGAGGAGCATTTTTAAAGGTTATCCTCCTTTTCCTATAAACTTAAAAAGGGCCTGGCTATGTCAAGGGATGATCTTAAAAATTATCTTTTTTTTTATTGCGATTGCAACTCTCTTCTTATCAGCCTACACTCTTTATCTTAATCTTCCGTTGAGTTTAAGTGATGCTCGTGAGCGGTTTATCGATGTGAATTACACTCCTTCTCATCTCAAGTTCAGCTACGCAGAGCAGATGCAGTTCTATCCCAACATGCGCTTCTCTCAGTTGCCCATTAGTTACGGCTTTGACTCTGAGTGCTCAAAAAAAAGGCGCGAGAATATACAACAAGCAGCAGATCTCTTAACTTCAAAGACCCCCGTGGCTTTCACTTTCGTCGGAGAAGATCCTGACATCTTTATTGCATGCAGTGAGCAGTATCGCGAAGAAGAAGGATTATTTATTGCTGGTCACGGTGGGCCGAAGGTCATTATTAATTCTACGATGTATAGTGTTATTACAAAGGGAACGATTAAACTTTTTTCAGAGTCTTGCGGATATAATGTTGAACTTCACGAAATCCTTCATGTGCTTGGATTTGATCATTCTCCCAACCCTCAAAGCATTATGTATAATGTGAGCAGCTGTGATCAGCAACTTACTGATGATATTCTTGAGGAACTCAATCGTCTTTATTCCATTCCTGATTTACCTGATCTCTATTTCCAAAATGTTTCATCTCTTAAGAGGGGAAGGTATCTTAATATTCATTTCTCGGTTCTCAATCAGGGATTGGTTGATGCTTCAAATATCCACGTGATTTTGTATGCTGATAGAGTGAAGGTTGATGAGTTTTTCATTGAGGATATTGAAATTGGAGCTGGGAAAATTATCAGTGCACAAAATCTTCGTTTGCCCTCTCATGTTATCTCTTCATTGAAATTGATCATAGATGAAGAAGATCAGATTGAAGAGTTGGATGAAAGAAATAATGTTATTGAAATGATTCCTGGGTGACTTTTTACCATCCCCGTATCATTGATGAGCTTTTCTCTTCATATCTTCCGATAGAAATCTTTTTTAATCCCCTTTCTTTTATAGTGTATGGAAAAAAGGATGGAATTCAGTGTTAAAGAGGCTTCTCTCTTGAGGAAACTTACTACTCCCATAAAAATCCAGAACTTTCTTAATTCTTTGAAGATGAATTTTGAGGAAAAAGGAGATAGCTGCATGTCCCCGAGAACTGTTCTCCTGAAAAGAAAGGCGCATTGTATCGAGGCTGCAATGCTCGCTGCTGCTGCTTTACGGTTTCATGGACATCCTCCGTTTGTGCTTGATTTGGAGGCAGATCAAAGAGATGAAGATCATGTTGTTGCCCTCTTCAAAAGGCATGGCTTTTGGGGCGCTCTGAGTAAGTCAAATTATCCTTGCCTTCGTTACCGAGAGCCCATCTATAGAAGTATTCGAGAACTTGTAATGTCCTATTTTCATGAATATTTTCATAGCAAAAGCAAAAAGAAAACTTTACGTTCCTATTCTCTGCCTGTGAATCTCTCTCGCTTTGATCAGCAGCAATGGATGACACTTGAAGGTGATGTTTGGTTTGTTGCAGAGTATCTTGCTGAGGTGAAGCACTTTCCTCTTTTAACGAGCAAACAGCTTCGAAATTTGAGGAAGGTAGATGACATTGAGATTCAAGCTGCACGTTTACGAGAATGGAATGAATAGGACATAGGATCATCTTTCTTGAGAGTGTGTTCAATGTCTTCTAAGGAAACTTCTCCATGATCTTGTTGAATATGACTCCAGCGCTCTTGTGTAAGATAAATCTGCCTTCCTCTTTTGTCAATCAACTCGAGAACGTTGACCATGGATAGCAATGCTCCTTGAGATTATAAAATTTCGTACGATTTTTGAGAGCCAGTTCGAATCCCCCCTGCTCTTTTTTAGAAGAAGCATTTTTATCAAAGGAAAGTAGAAAATCATCCCACGGGTTTGCCATTTCATCTTTTTTTTAGAACAGAAATGGGTTTTTATCTGGAAGGCTTCTTCTTTGAGAGATGGAAGGAACTGATGAAGAAAAGGTGAATCTATTTTAACAAAGATTTCCTAAAATTTTTCTCCTCCCGAATCCCTCTAATCCATGCCTGAACAAATGCAACATATTCTGGGTCTCGATTTTCTACCATTTTTTCAATTCTCTTTCTTAAAATTTCTGATATTGCAAATAAGACGATAATTCCTGCAAATCCTATAGAGCCGAGAACATTGAGAAATATTTTTCCAAAAAATCCTCCGAAAATAAATATCATTAATGCAATAACTAATACTGCAATAACTAATTTTCTTGTTAAACGTTTTAACTTATAATCTTTAAATGATTCAGTAGCTCTATCGATTTCCCTTTGCTCCCTCATTGTATTTGCTTGTGAAGTATGTCTATGCTCCCAACAATACTTCCATCCAGATTTTATAGGTCTTCCACAAATCTCACAGGTTTTCATTTTTACCAATCAACCTCGATCCAACTTACTACATAAGAAAAAAGAGAGACAGTTAAACCAGACAATATTGAGGAGAGGATCACTTTATCGAAGACAGAAAACAATAACAGAATCATCAATATAAACATTAGAATAAGATGTATCATGATGATTGTTACTCTTTTTTGTCCCCTATTCATATTCAATTACAGAATTGGTTAGATTTAAATCTTTCTCTTCAAAAAATCCCCCCACCCGGAGTCGAACCGGGATATTTCGGGTTTTACCCTCGGCTTCTCAGATTTCATTTTTATCCAGTAAGGAATATCCATCTTAGTCAATAGACTACAGCCGAACGCTCTAACCACTGAGCTATGGGGGGATGAAGAAAGAGAGTTTAATGATTTTTAAAGATGATGTTTTGAGATTTTTGATTACAGAGAAAGGAGACGAAGACCCCATCATTCCGCTCGTCGATAAAGCGTGGCTAAAAATTATCTTCTTAGCTGTTTGAATTCTTTCCAAGAGTGATTGAAG
>CAYJRI010000014.1:0-13611 GCA_964372435.1 Candidatus Woesearchaeota archaeon
AACACGTTCTTAGGGTAGATTAAGTTTTACCCTAAGGACTTTTTCAACAGAGCCTTTTCTCCCGTTACTTTTATATAGGGAGAATATCTTTTCTTGCTATGAAAAAGAGCACGTTCTTTAGGAGTTCGCGGTATCCTTTCTTTCTTTTCATTGCAATTCTTGTTCTTTTAGGGCTGACTGCGATCAATCCTCCTCATCCAAAGGATTTTTTTTATGAGCATATTATGACTGTTGTTTTTCTTGTGATTATGGCGGCATCTTATCGAAGGTTTAGGTTGAGCAATCTTTCTTATACTTTTATTTTTCTTTTCTTAGTGTTGCATATTATTGGGGCAAGGTTTACGTATTCTGAAGTGCCGTATCAGGAGTTTTTCATGAGCTTGGGATTTGATGTGAATGGTTTTTTTGGCTGGGAGAGGAATCATTTTGATAGACTCGTGCATTTTTCCTTTGGCCTTCTCTTTGCTTACCCGATTCGCGAGCTGTTTTGGAGAGTTGCAAATGTAAAGGGAATCTGGAGGTATTATCTTCCTTTGGATGTGATTATGGCTTTTTCGATGCTGTATGAGCTGATTGAGTATGGCTTTGTACTTTTTGTGGCCGAGGAAGTGGCACAAACCTATCTTGGCACCCAGGGGGATGTTTGGGATGCGCATAAAGATATGTTTTTAGCGACGCTGGGCGCTTTTATTACCCTTACGATTACTTTTCTTATTAACCTAAGATATAATAAGAAGTTGAAGAAAGAGTTCAGTGAAAGTCTTAAGGTGAAGAGAGCAACTCCTTTAGGAGAGGTTGAGCTGAGAAGAATGACGAGATCCTAAAATTTCTATCGCGCTTTTTGGTTTTGATGTTGCATCATTGATCGTTTCGTTAGCTGTTCCTTTCATCGACGGCAAAGAGGGCTGTGTTGTTCACTTTGAAGATGTTCAGGCGGCATGCGCAGTCAATCCACCCATGGGCGTAGTTAATAGCGGCGAAGGCGTTGATGAAGTTTCCTTGAGATTGGAAGTATTTTGCATCTTTAAGGTAGCAGTCAATCATTTTTAGGATTTCTTTTGCTTTTTTTTCTTGACCTTTTCTTATGGAGGTTTGCAAAATGTCGAAGGCTTTTTTGCTTATAGTGTAGTATTTTTCGAGTTTTTCTTTTGTGATGGTTATTTTTTCTTGCATGTTATTTGAAGATTTCTCTTGTCAGATTTTTAAGATTATCACGAAAAGCCAGAAGACTCCATTTTGTCAAGAACCACTCCACGGTTCTTGAGCACTGTCAGAATTCTTGATAAGAATTCTGAAGTTAAAAATGGAGATGAATGGAGTCGCTTTTTGTGAGCCTAAAAATTTGCTGCGGAAAAAATCTCCGAACAGACTTCGCCATTTATGGCGGAGTCGGAGATTTTGCAAATTTTTATGATTTCATTCTCTTTGAAAATTTTGATTTTTTCTTTTGATGTACCTTGCCTCATTTTTCGATTGCATCATTCTATTTGAAAATTTCGCCTGTTTCTTTTGCCCAGAGGAGAAGATCGAGATTGTCTAAGGGGATCTTGATTTCTTTGGAAAAAGATTTCATTTTTTCTTCTATTTTGAGATAGATCTTTTTATCTAGCTTCTTTGGATTTTTTATGATGTTGTGGTATGCTAGGTTTTTAAGGATATGCCTGTCGAGGATTGCGAGCTTGTTGTTGCTTTTTCCGATATTTCGTAGGAAATGGGATGCTTCTTTCATTCCCATGCCCTTGATGTTTTCATAGAGATAGTCTCTTAAGATCAAGGAATCTGGAGTTGTTTGAATTTTTTCCTTGAGTTGGGGCCATCTCAGAAGGGTTGTTTGGATATGTTTTGCTTTGGTTTTATGAAACCGTGTTTTGGTTCGGAGCGTTTTTTCTATATCTTGAAAATTGTTTTTCTTTAGTTCTAGGACAGCTTCCCAGCATTTTTTTCCTTTGCTTTGCGGAGTTATGAGGCAGAAAATTAACTCGTAGAGCCATTCTTCTTCTGAGAGGTTTTTGAAAGTGCATATCTTTTCTTCGATTGCAGTTTTCTGGAATTGATATCTTTGTAAAAGTGCTTTTGTCTTTTTCTCCATAAGCCCTCTTTGTAGTGCAACTATAAATACTTTTTTGCTGTGTAATAAAGATTTCTTTGTTGAAAGTGTTTTCTAGAGTTTTTTACCTATATCTTTAAATAGGGTTTTTACTTTTTACTTAAGTTCATAGCGGTTTTGTTACCCTACATTGCCCTACAAAAGAGGAAGCATGGTTTACAAGAAATATATTAAAAGAGGCGGAAAGATTTATGGACCTTATGTTTACCATAGCAAGAGGGTGGGGAATAGAGTTATTACGCAGTATCTTGGAAGACGTAGTGCAACTCAGCCTCAAAATGAAGATCGGGAATTGAAAAAGAATCCGCTTTCTTTTTTGAAGAAGCACCATGTGCTTGCTGGCGGGAGGAATTCTTTGTCTTTCTTGAAGAAGCATTATATGCCTTTTCTTCTTCTAGGAGTAGTTTTTTTTATTTTTCTGCTTGTTTTCTTTCCTCTTGCTTTGCAGCCTACTGCACGTGTTTCTCTTGAGATTAGTGAAGATGTTTCTCGAGGAGAGCTTTCTGGTTTTTTAAATCTTCAATTGAAAGAGGGAGAATTGATTCCAGCAGGTACACTTATAAGGGTTTCTTTGGGCTCTCAAGAGAAGGAGTTTTTGCTTTCAGAATTGGTTGATTTGCAGGTTCAAGACGGAATTTTTTATGTGGAAGGCGCTGCTGTTTCTGGTTCTGGTGAGGGATATGGGTTTTCTGGAATACAAGAGGTTTATCCTGAGGTTTCTTTTACGATGATTCTTGAGAGTCCTGGAGAGAGCGGAGTGCCTGAGAAGGTAAAAGAACCAGAGACTGGGCCTGAACAGCCTTCTGGAAGTGGGCAGGATGGAGGTCGGGAAGAGGAGCAGCTTGTTGAGGCTCCTCAAGATGGAAATCCTGGAGATTTTGGAGGAGTGCAGGAGCCTTCGGAAGGCGAAGTGCCTTCTGCTGGAGGCGGGATTACAGGGGCTGTTGTTGCAGAGTATGGGGTTGAGGGATCTGTTTCTGCTTTGAGGAATTTTAGCACACAGCGTCGGGGATATGGTTTTGCGAGGTTTGAAAATGTGAGAAGCAGTGAGAAGGCATTGGCTGCAGATGTGCTGACTGCGGAGGAGAGTGAGAATGAGATTCTTGTTTTTACTTCTTATAAGGAGCAGGAGCGAGGTTTTGGAGAGGCGTATCTTGGTGGAGCAAGGGTTGTGAACATTCCTCTTGAGCGATTGCAATTGCCTTTAGAGAAGGGAATTTTGCAAATTTCTTTTGTTTATGGAGATGTAGAGATTGCAGAGGTCTCGAAGAATCTTGAGGGGATTATAGGAACACTTCCCGAAGTGCCTGAAGTTGTGAATGAGACTCTCAATGAGAGTCTTGAGATTCCTGAAGTGCCTTTCGTGAATGATACCTTGAATGAAACTCTTGAATTGCCTGTTTTGAATGAAACATTGAATGAGACTGCTGGGGGGATTCAGAATGTTACTGCATTGAACGTGAGTGAAAATGCGACGATTCTTGAGAGGATTGTTATTGGGAAGCCTGTAAAGTGGGTGAAGAACATTGTTTTGGAAGAAGAAAGAGAGGAGAGGGTTGAGCTTCCGAAAGAGGCTGAGGAGATTGTTGTAAAAAGGAAAAGAGGCAGAGGAGGAATTACAGGGGCTGTAGTGAGTGAAGAAGAAGGATTTTCCTTGATTGCTTTTCTGAAGAGAGTGTTTTCGGTTTTTACTGGAAGAGTTGCTGAAGGGATTCCTGCTGAAGTTGTTGAAAGCGAGGATGCGAAGGAAGTTGTTTTAAGAGGGCCTGATGAATATGAGATTGAATATGTCACGCCTGCTCCTGAAACTGTCGAGGAGGTTTTGAGTGAGCATAAGAAAAAAGTTGTTGTGTCAGGGCCTGATCTTGGATATGAGAATATCTTGACTTTTACCTCCTTGGCAGAGATTTTGCCTGTTGGCAAAGAAGGCAGTGTGAGGGTGTATTGGGTTGAACAAGGGACCTATGAGATGTCTGCTGTGCTGGATAAGGATGGGGATGGTTTCTTAGATTATGTTGAGTGGAATACGCCGCATTTGTCGAATCAGACGTTTGAAGTCTCTTTGCTTATTTTGAATGTGCAGAGCTATCCAACTGTTGGAGGAAATTGGACTGTGCTTTTCAATACGACAGGAGTTGCTGATCTTAAGATTACAGCATCAAATGGAACTAATTGGACGAATTTTTCTGAAGAGGGATATGATCTTCGTTTTTTGGAAGTGAAATGCGGAGAGATTGTGTTTGATGGTGAATTTTTGAACGAAACTGATGATTGTGCCTCTGAAAGCTGTTACTTCTTGATTCAGAATTATTCATGCAATGAAACTGGAAGTGAAGTGAGCAGGGTTTTGACCCCTGGAAAACATAGCTTAAGGTTTGAGTTGGGGAATGAGACTGCTTATGCTTACAATATAGCATGTCCATCAAGCCCCCTCAATATAGCAACCTGCGGTCTTTTGGAGACTGCAAATTGTGTTTATAACTTAACTACTAATCTCACAAGTTCTGCAGGATGTTTCGAGGTTATTGCGAATAATGTGACTTTGGAGGGGAATGGACTTTGGATTACTCATTCTACTGCAGGAGCTGGATCAACTATTGCGATTAATATCTCAGGGGCAAATGGCACCACCATCAAGAACATTGTGATCAACGAGAGTGCAACTGCAGGGACTGGTTATCGTGGGATTAGGATTTCTCGGGCGCAGAATACTACGATCGTGAATACAACGATTCTTGTCAATCGATCAACTTCTCTTGGTATTCTTCTTGATGGTTCTACAGCAACGAGAAGTTCCTTTAATAATATTACAAGGAATAATATTACCATTGTCGCAGGAGTTGGTGGAAGTGTAGATGCTATCGAGCTCTCTGCAGCGCCTTACAATGTTATCAGTCATAATTTGATTTTTGTCCTTGATCCTTTGTCAGATGCTGGTGGGAGTGATGGAATCAATATCCCCTCTGCTGCTTCTTCCAATAATACTTTTTTTAACAATACCTTTTTTATTCGATCTTTGGGGAGTGTTGGCTATAGAATTGGTCAGGCTGTACGAGATAGTGTCATTGTGAATGATACGATCATTGTTAGAGGGGTTGGTAGCCATGGGATTGTTTTTTCGCCGCCTGTAACTTCTCCTAATGTTACTAATATTACCTTCCTTGGTGTGAAGATTGAGACGAATGATAGTCAGGCGCATGCTCTGAATCTCACCCGGGGGAATTATTCGCTTCTGAGTTTTGTTGATTCTGTGATTAATGCTTCTCATGCAAATGCATTTGATATTTCTACTCTTTTTGCGAATGGGACTCTGAATCTTACCAATACGACGCTTGTTACAGGAGACATGAATTTTGGAGATGCTTCCTTTTTGTCTGTCTTAGCATCATGGTATTTGGATGCGAATGCAAGTTTTGCTGGTGGTGGTCCTGTTGCGGGAGCGAACATTTCTGCATGGAATAGAAGTAATGCAGTGGTTTTTTCTCAGTTGACGAATGCTTCAGGAAGTATTAACAGAACTGTGCTTCTTGGGTATTTGAGGAACCAATCTGAATTCTGGATTCAGACTCCTTATAATATTACGGGAGTGTTTGGCTCTGAGATTTTGAATGTGACACTGAATTTGACAAATAGCACGATGGTGAGTTTCACGTTTTTAGGTGGGGTGTGTGTCAATTTGAGCAATCCTGCTACTTACGGGAGCGCTGTTGTTAGAGTTGGTTCTGCACCTTTTTATGATTATTATTTGAATAGTAATGTTACCTTATGCAGCCAAACCTATGATCTTGATGATGATGCAGCTCCTAACAATAATGGGGTGCTGATTATTAATGCTTCTCATATCTTATTGGATTGTAATAGCTCTTTTATTCGTGATTCTACACCTAACCTCGGGAATGTTGCTGTGAATGTTACTTTATTCGTTAATGTGAGCATTCAGCATTGTGCTTTTGGCAGTTTTGGAAATGGCATTCTTGCAGAGCATACTGCAAATCTTTCGCTTTTCAATCTTACTTTTAGCATCTATAACCGGAGTGCAATTCAACTCACGAATACAACCCGGGTGTCCCTTGATTTCATCAATATCAGCACGCTTCCAGGAGATTTGGGGGCGTATTATGGGCTTCGGGTCATTAGGTCGCAATACACTAGTCTTAACAACTCTCTTATTGATGATGTTGAGTCTAATGGAGTTTATATAGACAATTCAAATTTTACATCGATTTCTTTTACTCGTGTCAGCCGGGGAAATCAGGGAAATGTTAATGGTGCGCTTCGTTTTGACGATGCCTCTTTTATCACTGTTTTCTTTACTAATATTTCTAACAGTATTCGGGGGGTTGTTTTTAATCAGGCGAGCGGGACTTGCGCTCATGGTTTTCTTAGAGGCCTTTTAGTGAATGCAAGTAATGAACAAGGCATTCAGATCAGGAACGGGTGCACCAATGTTACTATTACTGAAAGCTTATTCACGAATAGTACTGGTATGGGAATTAATATTGAAGCAGATAATGTGAGCTTACTTCATACTAGAGTTGAGATGACTTTTGGAACTTCGGAGGTTCTTCATGGAGGCCTTGTTATTCGGGGGATGGCAAGTCCTATCAAAGGAATTGTTGTTGATAATGTGACTGTTGTCAACAACTCCTATAATGGGATTCTTGTGAGAAATGTAAATGCCACTTTTTCAAATATTACTGCTTTGAATAATTCTCCTAATAATGCGTATTTTTCAGATTATGGATTTATCACTGTTTTTGATTCTAACTTTAATAGCAGTAGTTTGTTTCCCTCGACAAATGTGGACGTGAATGTGAGCGCTGCTGCTGGAAGTAATAAGACTAATGTGACATTCTTTAATGTGACCTTCAATTCTTCTCGCGTTTTGAGTGGCGGGAGAGCTCAGCTTACGGTGAATTGGTGGATTGATGTGTATGTAAATTACAGTAATGGCACTGTTGTTGAAGGGGCAAATGTGAGTGCGAATACTACGAATCTTGTGAAGAGATTTTCGCAGCTTACGGGGGCTGATGGGAGAATTCCCCGCCAGAATCTTACTGAGTATCTCAAGACTTCTGCTGGAACAGAGCAGTTTAATAATCATACTTTTCTTGTCACGAAGCAAGGGGCTGGAGATAGTTCAAGGAGCGTGAATGTCACTACGAATCGTTTTGAGGTTTTTACACTTGGCTTTCCTGGTGAAAAGGAGTGCGGGGTTTTAGATATTCCAAATAAGATTTATAATCTGCAGAATAATGTCAATGCTTCTGGGACGTGTTTTACGATTACTGCGAATAATATAACATTAAATTGCAGTGGGTATGAGATTAATTATTCAAGTGATGGCGGCAGCGGAGAGTATGGGATTGACGCAAGAGGCGCTAATTTTACTCTTGTTAAGGATTGCAGGATTGTTGAAGGGACTGGCTCTGGATCAGGTAATCATGCAATTTATTTTGAGAGGTTAAATGGGAGTATTGTTCGAAATACCACGATCCGCACCAACGGAACGAATAGCATTGGTATTAATACTATCCTAAGTTCAAATATCACTCTTGCAAGCATCAACATTACTACAAAACGTGGAGCTGCTTTTTCTATAGGAAGTTCTTCATTTCTTGTTTTGGCGAATAGTACTGCACTTACAAGTGAGCGGGCCTATGCATTGTACTTGTCGCAGTCATCTTCGAATATTTTTTCCAATTTAACGTTTTTAGGTGATCAAGCCACTGGAGGCGGCGAGATAAAGGTTGCTCTCAATTCCCATAATAATACCTTTTCTGGAATTGTTGTTCGATCAGTACTTTCAAATGCGCTCTTTATTATTAATGGAAGAAGTAATTTCACTTTTCGAGATAGTGTTCTTAACTCTACTACTGAATCGTATAGTGATATCATTGTCTGGTACGATGTTCAGGGAGGAGAATGGAACTTTACGAATGTGAGTGGAAGAGAACAGAATCTCAGCATTCAGTGGGAGAATGGCGGAAATGGCACCCTGAATGTGCACTGGTATGTTGATGCGTATGCGAATTATACTAATGGGACAAATGCCGTAGGTTCAAATATACGAGCATTTGACAGGAACATGGTGCTGAGTTTTTCTCAATTTACAGGAGCTGATGGAAGAATTCCTAGGCAAATACTCTTGGAGTATAAGCAAACCAATATTACTGGGGGAAGTCTGGTTACTTCTTATTCGAACTATACGTTTAATGCAAGCCATCCTTTTGGGGGAAGGAATCTGACGCAGTCTTGGAATATGTCAACGAATAGGGATTTGGTGTTTACTTTTGGTTTTCCTGGTGAAAAGGAGTGCGGGGTTTTAGATATTCCAAATAAGATTTATAATCTGCAGAATAATGTCAATGCTTCTGGGACGTGTTTTACGATTACTGCGAATAATATAACATTAAATTGCAGTGGGTATGAGATTAATTATTCTTATTCCGGAGCTTTAGGGTATGGGGTGAATGTTTCGGGAGCGAACTTTACAACTATAAAGAACTGCAGGATTGTTGAGGGAACAAATGCTGGATCGAATGACAAATCAGGGATTCAATTTAATAATGCGCGTAATGGAACAGTTTTCAATAATACTATTATTATGATTGGTACAAGTTCAGAAGGTATTTTTCTTTCTTCAAGTTTATATATTAATATTTCTAATAATAATATATCTGTTAGTACGGGGAGTGGCAGCAAAGGTATTGAAATAGTTTCAAGTTCTGATTTTAGTTTTATCACTAATAATGCTATTACTACTTCTAATTCTAATGGTGAAGGCATTCGCATTGACGGAGGTTCAAATTCCAAGATATTTGATAATAATATAGTTACTTCTGGAGTCACTGCAGAAGGCATTCGTATGAAGCTTGGTAATTCTAATATATTTATCAATAATTCTATTATTACTTCAGGAGGAAGATCATCAGGCATTGAGTTTAGTCAGGGCCCTTCTAACAATAATAGTTTTATCAACATGATTATCAGAACACTTCATACGACTGCAAATGCAACTCAGATTAACAGTGGGCGCCATAATTTTACTATCATTGATAGCGTTGTTAATGCCTCGGGATCAAATGTAGAGTTTTTTGTTGACGCTTTTGTAAATGGGGGAGAATGGAATTTCACAAATGTTACTGGAAGTTCTGGAAAAAGTATTAATGCCAGATGGGCTAATGGCGCAAATGGCACGCTTAATGTAATGTGGTATGTCGATGCATATGCGAATTACAGCGACGGTAGAAATGCAACAAATGCGAATATTATCGCATTTGATAAGAATAATTCTCAGCATTTTTCAGCTTTAACTATTGGAGCTGATGCACGGATGCCTCGACAAAAACTTTTAGAGTTTAAACAGACTAATGCAACAGGAGGAAGTATTGTTACTTATTATTCTAATTATACTATCAAGGGAGTTTCGCCTGAAGGTGTAGAAGAGATATTTAAAAAAGAGAATTTAACAACCAATAAATTTCTTTATTATCAGTTTGGTGTTGCAGGAATTGATGCCTGCGGGAATTTAAATCAATCGGGCATACTCTATAAATTACTTAAGAATGTTTCCTCACCTATTACTTGTTTTAATGTTACTGCTGACAGCGTTGCGCTTGATTGTCAGGGATATGAGGTTAATTATTCTTATGATGGGGGGAGCAATGAATACGGCATTGTTTCCTATGGCTATAACTTTACTGTTATTAAAAATTGCCAGATTTTGGAAGGAAGCAATATCGGAGTTGATACTGCTGGGATTTATTTTAATAGTTCGAGTTCAGGGAAGATTTTGAATACCTCGATTGTTACGAATGGCACTGATGGATATGGTATTTATTTGACCAAGGGTATTTCGTTCTTTATGGAGAATATAACCCTACGAACTAAAGGCGACAATGCAGCTGGAATTCGTTTGGTTGACGGTTCGAATAACACTATTTTGAGAAATATATCTCTCAACACTTCTGGAACTAGTTCCTATGGGGTCTTTGTGACTTTATCAGAGAATATAACTCTTTCAGAATCAACGATCAGGACTTCAGGCAATATAGGGATAGGTCTTTTCTTATCAACAGCTGCGAATAATAACATTACAAATGTTCTTATCCGGACTAAAGCAGATGGTGTTTACTTGACTGGCATCTCTTCTATGAATACTTTTGCGTTTGTTGATATCAACTCCTCTAGTCGAGGTGTATTTTTGGCAGGAGATTCTACTAATATGACTATGTGGGACAGTGTCTTGAAGGCTTCTAGTTATGATATTGAAATACGAGGCTCTAATAAGGGGGGAGAATGGAATTTTACGAATGTAAGTTTTTCTGATAGAATTCGACAGGCAGGTGGAGAGGGTGTTTTGAATGTGCATTGGTATTTGGATGTGAATGTGACGAATGCTCTTGGAGAGCCTGTTGCAGATGCCTTGGTGAATATCAGCGATATTTTAAATAACTCGAGGTTGAATGAGACAAATGTGAACGGGAGTATTGATCGGCAGACATTGATTGAATATGCTGAGAATAGGACTGCAACGAAATTTTATACGAATTATACTCTCAATGTTTCTTCTTCGAGGCATTTGCCGAAGCTTGTTTCTCTGAATCTTACGAACTCGACTTTTCTTACGATTGTTTTGAATCAGTTTCCTGATATTACACTGATTTTCCCAGTTGGAGGGGAGAAGGTGACGACTCCAAGAGCTGCTTTGTTGAACTATTCCTTGAGAGATGCTGACAATGATACAATAGAGGCATGGATTTTTGGGAGCAATGATTCCTCTTTGCTGGGAGATTGGAGCAGTACCCTGCTTTATCATAAAAAGAATGTGAGCAATGGAAACTTCGGTTATAACTGGACCGGAAGACCTATTCTTCCTTATTCTCTAGGATTAGTTGCACTTTATCATTTTGATAATTTGAGTGAGCAGGGAGAGAATGCGACTTTGGCAAAGGATTTTGCTTTTGCTGATAATAATGCGACAATCCAGAATGGTTCGTGGAATGAGACTGGAAAATTTGCAGGTGCCTTTGAGTTGAATGGCTTGCAGTCGAGACGGAATATAAGCGTCTTGGATGCAGACAGCCTAGATGTTCAGAATTTTACCATCGCTCTGTGGTTTATGAAAAGAGGGGATGGGGCTCCAGCTAATTCTGGTGCAGGAGGAATAACTGTTATTCCTTTGATTGGCAAGAGCAGTTCAGAAGCAGGACCTACGGTAAATTTTCTAGCAGGCATTACGTCGAGTAATTTTATTGCAGGAGACTTTGAGAATTCTGCAGATACGAATTTTCCTGTGACAGGTGCTACGACAACAATCTTAAATAATGTGATGTACCATATGGCTTTAACGCATAATTACAGCACGACTATTCTTTATATTAATGGTGTTGTTGAGGCTACTCGGGTGGGAAATGCTGTTCCCGCTCCTAATGCTTTTCTTGTTGGTATAGGTACTACGTATACTTCTACAGGAGCAGTGTCTGGAGCTTTCAATGGAACTATTGATGAGGTTGGTATTTGGAATAGGAGTTTATCTGCGCAGGAGATCAAAGAGCTGGCTCAATTAACTCCTTCAAGATACTCGTGGAGGGTGAATGCAACTACAGGCAATGGTTCGAGCTCTGCAGAGACTTTCTTTATTATGCCTGATTTTCCTTTTACCAGTAAGCTGATTCTTAATTCTAGTTTTGGTACTAATTTTACTTGGGAAGACTTGTTTTGCTATGCTCAGGCAGAGGATGATCCTGCTCCTAATGAATACATTACAGCATATTGGAAGTGGTATAATCGTAGCACACTTTATTCGCAGGGAATGACTGATTTGAGAACAGAGGTGGCATTGGATCAGGATATGATTTTCTTTTTCCATTTCAACAATGATTCTACTCTTGGAGAGAACGGCACTTTTGTCAGAGATCTTTCAGGAAGAGGGCATAATGCAAGCTGCCCACCTGCAGATGCAGGTCCGTGCCCGAAGTTTATCCAGGAGGGATTTTTCCGAGGAGCTTTTAATTACACCTATGTGTTCCCCCAGGATAATAATACGCATTTTGTGATCAAGGATCATGATGATCTTTCTTTGGGAGTGAATGCAACCATCGCCGCATGGATCTATTATATTAATACAACAGATGATCACGAGATTCTTACTCATGGCGGGAGTGGTGTTCCTCCTGAATGGACTTTTGGAGTTACTGATGATCCTCTTGCTCCTGGAAGATTGCGTTTTGATTTCAAGAATCCTGGAAGCGATGATTCTTATGGAAGCAGTGTGGTGACGCCAGGAGTGTGGCATCATGTTGCTGTTGTGAGGAAAGGGAATACTTTTACTTTTTATTTAGATGGATCACCTGATGGATCAGATCTTAACTCGATACCTGCAAATTCTCCTATTAATACTCCTTATGATATGTGGATTGGGGAAGCTGGAGGGACTGATACTGATGAGGGCTGGAATGGCTATATCGAGGAATTGGCGATGTGGAATCGCAGTTTAAACGACGGAGAAATTCGTTCCCTATATAGAAGAGGGAAAGGCGTCGGTGTGCTGAAGAATGTTACTTTCTTGAGTAATGCGGTGACTGCTGCTGGAGATATTTGGAATTGCTCTGTCTTTGCTTCGAATCAGAAGAAAAATGAGACTTCTGATAACAATGCTACTCTTTTCATTAGAAATGATTTTCCTTTTATTGCCTTTGTTCCAGGAACTCCAAGAAATGCTACAGCAACGCTGAATACTTCTGTTGAGATTAATGTGAGCTTGGGAGATTTCTTTGGTTTGATAGGGGTGGGGACTCGAGAAGTGGTCTTCAATTGGAATACAACGAATTATACTTTCTATAATGATTCATTGATGTTAATGATGAACATGGATAATAGAAGCAGTTTGGGAGAGAATGATACTTTGGTGGTTGATATTTCTCGTTATAGCAATAATGGAACTTGCTCTGGAGCAAGCTGTCCTAATTGGACATTAGCAGGAAGATATGGCGGGGCGTTCAAATTTGATGGGGTGAATGATTATCTTCTTTTATCGTCTTCGGTGATTCCAAATCTCACTTCGAGATTTACTATTGCTGCGTGGATATTCCGGATGGGCGATGATGCCATCCAGAGTATTGCGGGAAATCTTAGGGACAGTGCTACCGATGGATGGCAATTTAAGATTTCTTCAAGGAATAGAACTGAATTTCAATTTTATGCAGCAGAAACACAGACTAAAAGAGCTTGGGGCGATACAGGGGATTTGAATATTTCAAGAGAAATATGGACTTTTGTTGCGTTTACATTTAATGGAACAACCGGGGTGTTTTATATTAATGATCAACAATTCCCTAAAGAAACTTTAGCAGTTCCTGTTTCTGTTCTTGAAAATCCAAACCAAGCAGTTAGAATAGGACATAGGCAACAGGCTGGCACTTTAGAATTTTTCAATGGTTCAATAGATGAAGTAAGAGTATGGAACCGATCATTATCAGCAGATGAGATAAGAGAGCAAT
>CAYJRI010000015.1:0-13200 GCA_964372435.1 Candidatus Woesearchaeota archaeon
ATCTGGTAGAGTCTATACAATAAAATACGTAACAATGTTACCCTTCAATTTCGCTATAGGTGAAAGGTCCTTTTTGTGTAATATGTGAATCAGTGTCATCATCTCTTGTTGAGATTTCGATGATTACTGAATTATCTTCAAGAGCTTCTCGTGCATGTCTCATACCTCGGTCGAGAACAAGAACATCTCCTGCTTTGAGGGTGAGGGATTTTCTTCCTCCTTTTCCATATCCGAGCCAGACTCTTACACTTCCTGACTGCAAGAAATACGCTTCTTTCTTATGCATGTGATATTCCTCGCTTCCTCCTCTCCCTGGTTCGTAGGGTTGGATTCTATTTAAAAGAAGCCGCTTTCCTGCATATTCGCCTGCAACAATGGATTCGATGTCGCCCCAGTATTTACCGCGCTGAGCATTAAATGTGCTGATAACTTGAGGTTCTTGAAGTCCTTCAAGGGCTTTTGGTCCTGTGAAGACATAGAGAAGGCTTTCTTGATTTGCCTGGAGAAGAGTTCCTGATCCAGGAGGAATGAGTAAGACTTTTCCTTGCTGGACATCTATGGAAGAGCCACTGTTTTCTGAAGCATCGAAGGAAATATGGCCTCTTTCTACATAAACAGCTCCTCCTTTCATCCTCTCAAAGTATGTAGTTGCAGCGTGGCCTTCTCTTATCAGGAGCTGTCGTCTTATCAGGAGCTGTCGTAAGATGAATTCTTCTTCTGTAATTGCGTCGATAATATGGCCGTATTTTGTTTCTTTTACAAGTGGATGGGAATGGCCTTTGCTGACATTTTCAAATAATGGTCCGTAGCTCATGATTTTTTCATTTATTTAGGTTTTTGATTGTTTTTATGCCGCAACTACTCTTTCCAACCCTCTCGCAAATTCTGTACAGTCTTCTTCTACTACTGTATGCTGATATCCTCCCTGAGAGAGAAATTCCTTCAATTCAGCACTTGTATTTGATGGACAGACGACATGGTAGTTGGGAAATCTTCTCGAAACCCATTCAACTACTTGAATGTCGTTTTTTCCGTCGCCGCAAATATAAACCCTTGTTTCTTTTGGCAGATTAAATCTCTCTAATGCGCGTTCAAGACCATGTCCTTTTATAAAAATACCTGAATTTCCTAATTTTGGGTAAAGGTCGATAGCATCTTTCCATACATAAAGTTCGGCAACATTTTCCCAGCCAGGAAATCGGGAAGCGAGATGCTCTCTTGTTATAGATGCTAATTCCTTAAAAATAGGTTCAAGCTTATTCATGTCGTCTCCTCTGAATCCTCTTGGTGCCTTGTACACTTGTTTGACGAGATTGTCTTGCTGATAAATGGGTATTACCCCCTCGCTTATTTCAAGCTTGCCTTGGGGATTTCCTTGATAGTCCATTACAATAAAACCGTGATCATGGTGTTCTACATCTCTTCCTGGAACAAGGAGAAAGCCCCTTTTGCTGAAAAATTCTTGCGCGGTGGTGTCATAAAATGCTTTCCATATTGCTTTGAACAAAGGTTCTGCGTTTTCTAGGGCATTGTAGGCAACTTCTCCCTTGGATTCTGCATAAAGCCCATCTTCATAAACTGCAATAGGAAAGATTGCATCAACTTCTTCTCTGGAGAGCCCTCCATGCTTCATTCCCTGGTAAGTCAATGACTTGGGGCGCGCTGTTGCGATGCAAAGCAGATCTCCTTGAGAAGCCAGCGCTCTCAGATAGTCTGTATTGACTTTTGTAATTGCCGGGAAAGGGGGTGTTTTTTCCCCCAAGGTGTCATCGAGATCAAATATGAATACTCTCATTTTATTTCCAGAGTGCTTGTAAATCGTTCATATGAAGTAAGGAAAGATCTTCTGTCCTGTAGTCTGCTCTTGACAGATCTTGGCTGCCGCTATTTAGATTGATATAACCGAGGCACTTCATTCTTGCATTTTTCGCAGCATCAACTCCTGATTTCGTATCTTCTACTGCCAAACAATTTTCTGGATTCACCTTTAATTTTTCTGCTGCGAAAAGATAAATGTCTGGCTTCGGTTTATCTCTGCCTCTTCCGAGGTCATCTATGCCTGAAACAATGATGCCAAAAAGATCTAAGATGCCAATACTTTCCAACTGCTGTTCGACGCTATCTCTGTAATCTGAAGAAGCGACTCCTAATTTGAGGCCCTGTTTTGAAACATATCTTAGGAAATTAACTGAAGAATGAAGGACTAGGGGGTTGTTCAGTGAGAGACTTTTGTATACCTCTCTTTTTCTTTGAAAGATTGCCTCAGCTTCTTCTTCTGAAATGCCAAATTGCTGCATTACGAGTTTTTTTCTCTCGTCCCCTGTTATCCCCACCCTGCTGAGATACCAAGAATCATCTACTTCAATCCCATGTTCATTTAGAGCGGTTGTCCAGCCACGTGCTTTCAAAGGCTCACCATCAACTAAAACTCCGTCTTTATCGAATATAACAGCCTCTAACATTTTCATTCTCGTTTTAGAGCATATTTAATCATTATTGTTGTCCATAATATCTTTTAGGACCATGTTTCCTTGAGTAATCATTATTGTTGTCCATAATATCTTTTAGGACCATGTTTCCTTGAGAAGTGCTTCTCAAGAAGGTCGTGATCAAGAGGGTTAAGTGTTCTCTTTTGTACGTGGGCAAGGGTCAGTGTTTTATATGCGAGTTCTGCAACATACTCCAAGATTACTGCATTTTCAATGGCCTGCTCGATACTCTCCCCCCATGTAAAAGCTCCGTGTTTTGCAATCAAAGTTGCCGGCATTTTAGCTGGATTGATTTGATTTTCTCTAAAGTAAGCCACGATTTTTTTTCCTGTGTTTGCCTCATACTTTTCTAATTCTTCCCCCCTTACTTCAGGGATTACAGGAATTTCTCCACAGAAATAATCTGCATGTGTTGTTCCCAGACAGGGAATAGGAACTTCTGCCTGTGCAAAAATAGTCGCATAAAGAGAATGTGTATGCACAACTCCTCTAACTTTTTCAAATCCTTTATAGATCTCTATGTGAGTGGGAGTATCAACAGACGGCTTTAATCCGGTACAAAAATCTCCTCTGAGGTCTACTGCTGAAATATTCTCTGGCTCAAGATTTTCGAAGGATACTCCAGAAGGTTTTATGAGAACTTGGTTCGTTTCTCTGTCTATCGCACTTGCATTACCCCAGGTCTGAATAACGAGTCCTTTTCTAAGCAAGTCTTTATTTGCTTCAACAACTTTGTTTCTGAGATTAACGTTTGACATCTTACTCCACCATCGATCTTAAATCAGCAAGAGGGGGAGTCTGTGTTCCAGGCTGTTGTATGGAAAGAGCTGCCCAACAATTCGCTACATAAAGAGCATCTTCTGGATGAGAGAATGGATCTGCTAATGCTAAAGCAGAAATAAAAGAGTCTCCTGCACCACATGTATCTACAACATTTTTAACTTTCACACCCCCACCTTTTATCACGTCATTGGAAATCTGCAATAGTGCGCCATTTGTTCCATCTGTAATACAAATTCCTGCATTGAGTTTTTCTTTCAAGCTTGATACATTTTGTAAAGAAAGGTTGGGTTCTATCATTTTTGCCTCTTTCATGTTCATGCAGATTAAATCAACTCCTCGATAATCAAGATGGTTTGACTCTCTTTGTGTTATCTGAGAATTTGCAATTATTTTCTTGTTGTGCTCTCTTGTAAGATTTTTAATTTTATTTATTAATGAGGGTGTCATCATTCCATGGCGAGCATCTTGTATCATGATGATATCTTTACCTCTCGCCTCTTTTTCTGCTAATTCAAGCACTTTCTTTTCAGACTCGCTACTGAGATCATGGTTGTCTAAATGTTCAATTTCAAGATGATTATACCCATCTCCCCATATTTTTCTTTTCACAATTGTTTTTCTTCCTTTTTCAATTACGGGGATGAGTTTTAAATTTTGATGCTTCCAACTTTGAAAGAAGGCGGCGGAATCGTCATTTCCCAAAAGCGTAATAAAAGAAACATTTGCTCCTAGAGCAAGAAGATTTTTCACTACGTTTGCTGCACCCCCGTAAGAGTTTATTGTTTTTTCGTGCTCAAGTTTAATTGTTGGTGTTTCTGAGGAAAGGCCAACAACTCTCCCGTATATATACTCATCGAGAATTGAATCGCCAATCACAAGCACGTTTTTGTTTTTAAAATTCTCAATAATTTCTAAAAGCGCGTGTCTGGTTTTTTCTCCCATGTCTTCAGCATCTGGATTTTTTCTAACGTCGAGGTAGTAGAATAACCCTTAACAAAAGGGAAAATCACCACTTCGGTTTCAGGAAGAACTTTATCTCTCCTTCTAACTTCTTCTGAGGTCCATTCTCCTCCTTTAACGAGGATGTCTGGCCTGATGTTATCCCTGATTTGAGCTGGGTCGACATCATCGAAAATTACTACTTCATCAACGTATTTGATTGCTTCTAATGCTTTTTTTCGATTTTGCTCATTATTAATTGGTCGTGTTGGGCCTTTGAGTTCTTTTACAGCCTTATCTGAGTTTATTGCGACAATGAGCTTTTCGCCAAGGCTTTTTGCGAATTTGAAGAGTTCAATGTGCCCTTCATGAATAATATCAAATACGCCATTGGTAAAAACTACCTTTTTCTTTTTATCCAGGTTATTTTTCTGTTTTGTATTTTGTTCTATTATCCTATCTAAGATTCCTTTTGTTGAGTAATCTTTAATAATAGGGAAAACCTTCACATCAATATGTTGGGGAATCTCATCTCTTCTCCTCACCTCTTCAGCTGTCCACTCTCCACCCTTGACAACGACGTTTGGTTGGACTTCTTCAATGAGTGGTTTTGTCTTGACATCGTCGAAAATAATGACTTGGTCTACTTCTTTCATCGACTCAAGAATTTTTTTCCTGTCGTTTTCATTGTTAATCGGACGGTCAGGGCCTTTGAGGAGCTTTGTTGATCGATCTGAATTGATAGCGACAATCAATTTGTCTCCGAGGCTTTTTGCGAATTTGAGGAGTTCAGTATGCCCTTTGTGAATGACATCGAAAATGCCATTGGTAAAAACAACGGTGTTGGGTTTATGAGAAGAAATTTTCTCTACTCTTTTTACATGTCTGCCTTCTCCGAAAGAAGTATTGAGCCATGCATCAAGAATTTCTTCAGCTATTCTCGGAGCAGTGATCCATGCCCCAAGGCATAATACATTAGCGTCGTTATGCTCTCTTGATTTGGGTGCACTCTCAAGATTATGGATGAGGGCTGCGCGCACATTAGGAAAGCGGTTAGCAGCAATGCTCATTCCTACTCCTGTTCCGCAGATCAAGAGACCTCTTGAAATATCGCCGTTGTGGATAATATTTGCTAATTGGGTAGCGTAGTCTGTGTAATCTACTTTTATGGTATCTGTGTAGGGGCCAAGATCAATACAAGCATATCCTTTATTTCTTAAGTAGTTATAGAGGTGTCTCTTGAGTTCTACACCATTATGATCCCCTGCCATAATAACCGTTTTTTCGCTCATCATTCCACTTTTATTTTGTGGGTTGGTTTTAAATACTTTGTGAATCTTTATTTCGTACTCTCGACGCGCTCCCATGCGTCAGTGTGGCTTTGTCCTCTTGCTTTAACACTCCAGAAAACATTGGCCCACATATATCCTCTTGCAGAGAGAAGGCTTAGACTCCATAAAAGTTCCTTCATGTTTTTGGCGTAGAGAAGTAAATCTGTTGCACCTTTTGCCTCATTCAAGAAGGTTTTTTGACGCGGAGTTGTAGCAACATCAACATATCTCGATAAGACTTCGTGTGATCTACTTGTTCTTACTTTTTGGCTTATCCAGTCTCTCCAATTATCGACATTTTTTACAAATACCTGTGCATTTTCCGCGTATCCTATCCTGTATCCTTTCTCCCAAAAGAAGTAGGGAATGATGGTATCCTCTGGCGAGTCAAGAGGAAAGGAGTCTACTACCCCATTTCTGATAGCAAAAAGGTATCCTGAACATTCGAGAAAATCATGATTCGAGAATGCTCTTTTCCTCATGAGATGTGCTTGTTCAAAGAGAAAACTCGCCCAGTACCCATACATAGACTGGTGGGATTCTTCGGGCACAGGTCTTCCACTTACACATCCTATTCCTGAATCATTGAAAAGATGGAGGATTTCCTGAAGAGCATTCTCATGAAGATAGACATCTCCATCTGTAAATACGAGAATATCTTCTTTGAGCTGAAAGAGGAGAAGATTCAATGCATAATTCTTGCCTTTTCCAGGGTCTTTGAAGAAAGAAACAATTTTGTATTTTTTCTGGTATGCTTGTGCTATGCGCTGTGTTTCCTCATCTGGTGCTGCAATGATAATCTTATAGGGTTGTTTGAGGTTTTGATGAAGGGCTGCTTGAATTGCTCTCTTGATCTTGGGCTCCTTAAATGTGGTAATCACAAGTGCTACAGACTTCTTCGTAAGTCGTTCAAGGGACGAGACTACTTGAGCAAGATTGATTTTTTCCATGCTTTTACAATCTCTCTTCAAACATGCAATGCAATTTGATTTGGCAATCACCTTTGTGCCCAACCCATACATATCTTTCTCATGAGGAGGAGTAGGTCCAATAAGGCATACGACTTTTTTCTTGAGAGCGAGGGCAACATGTAGCCCCATGCTATCGGTAGCTATTACATAATTGCATACATTAAGGAGAGCTGGGAATTCTGTAAGATCATTACCTGTACCTGCATCAATGATGGGGGATGTTGCTCTTGCGATAATTTCTTTATTTCTCTCCTCTTCACTGGGTCCACCAAAAAGAATCATACGACATTTGAATCTTTTATAGAGCATATCAATGAGTTTTGCACTTAACTTTACAGGAAGTTGTTTTGGCCAGCGATCTGCTCCTCCAAGAACAAGGCCAACGACCATTTCATGTGGCTTGAGGTTGTAGCGTTTTTTAAAGTCTTGTGACATCTTGAACTGGTCTTTATTCAACCGTAAGAAGGGTTCATATTTTTTATCATTGATACCGACGATCTCTGCCATGATCTGTCTGTGAGTTTTCTTGCACTCTCTTTTTAGGATATCGTTCCCTGGTTTTTCTCCTAAGAGACTCATATCAAACCATTCCTTAGCTGTTGGTGTTGGCGCTATTTTTCCTTCTTTGAGAATAAATCCGATCTTCTCTGCTTTGAAAGCATCAACGAACTCTGCATATGTTCTCTCTTCTTCAAGATTGATTACGAGATCAAACTTTTCAACAAGGAGCTTATCTCTTTCCTCTGAAGTATCTGCGATTACTTTTTTGACATAAGGATTGTTCAAGAAAAGTGTCGTTGCTTGCGGAGATGTTAGCCATGTGATTTCGGCATGCTTGTACTTCTCTTTGAGACCCTGTGCGATGAAGGATGTCCTTACGACATCGCCTAATGCGCCCACTTTAACTATCAAGATTCTCATTTTACAGCAATAAGTGCTTCGATTTTATCATGAATATGATTCCAAGCGAATTTCCTTACTGATTTTTGTGCTACTCTTGATAGCTTTTTCTCTTTGTGGAGAGCTTGCTCTATTTTTTGTGCTAGGGCCTGGGCATTTCCTGTTTCGAAGAGAAATCCGTTTTTTTCGGTTTCAATCAAATCTCTGGTTCCGGGATTGCTGCTTGCAATAACAAGCTTTCCTCTTGCCATTGCCTCGATGAGAGATTGTGGCATTGCCTCTCGTTTTGAGGGAAGGACAAAGATCTTTGCAGAGTCAATTTTTTTGATTTTTTCTTTGAGATCGTAGATGGGAGGATTGATTTTGACTCTCTTCTCAAGGTTGAATTGCTGGACAAGTTGTTTGAGATGTTGGAGATACTTTTCTTCTGGAGGACCAACCAGCTCGAGAGAGAGTTTTTGATCTTTGAGAAGGGAGAGGGCTTGGATAAGGATCTCGAGATCTTTGATAGGAGCGATTCGCCCTAGAAAGAGGATTTTATCTTCCTCCTTGCTTTTTTTTTGTTTAAAGAAGACTTCTGGTATTCCATTAGGGATATAGACAATCTTTTCCTCTTTGCATCCTAATTTTAAGAGATAAGGAGTTTCCCAATGAGTGATTGCGATAACGCTATCAAACTTGTTGATGATTCTTGGTCCGAAGAATGTGTCATAGAACCGTACTGCTTGCTTCGCAAAGAGAGACCTCGTGGTGTCGCCTTCCACAAAAGGGGCATGTGTAACAAGGAATACCTTCGCATTCAGCTGCTTTGCAAGTTTTAGGGATTTTGTGGTGTGGAGATGACGATAGACATGAGCAATGATGATATCTGGTTTGAAATCAAGTGCTGCTTGTTCAAAATTCCATGAGAGAAAACCTTCTCCCCCTAGCTTTGTGTATGGAAATCTTCTTATCTTAAGGTTTCCTATGGTTTCTTCAGCAGGAGCAGTTTGGTTTGATCCTTTTACTGCATTTGAAGAACAGACAAGTACCTCGTGTTTCTTCGAGAGGAGGAATGCCTCCTCCTTAACACGTGTCCAGACTCCACATACTCCGGCTGAGAAATTTGCTAACTCGAGGATTCGCATTTCTTTAGAGAAGGGTGCGGATTTATATAGATTATGATGCTGTGTTAAAGAATAATTTAGAGAAGGGTGCGGATTTATATAGATTATGATGCTGTGTTAAAGAATAATAATCTTTAAAAAATGTCTTTGTCATATGACTGCACCTCAAAAGGTTTTTGATTTTTCAAATGGTTCATCTTGCACTCATTGGCTGTGGGTATTGGGGAAGGAATTATGTGAAAACTGTAGGCGAGATTGGTGATGCCCAACTTAAAGTCGTCTGTGATCTCCAAGATCTGCAGTTGAGAATTCCTCCTGGAACTTCTTTCACGAAAGATTATCGAACTCTTATTAATGATCCTGATATCCGGGGAGTAATTATTGCGACTCCGACTGTAACACACTATCGTCTTACAAAAGAATTTCTTAAGGCAGGGAAGCACGTCCTTGTCGAGAAGCCCATCTCAACAAGAGTGAGCGAGGCTGAAGAGCTTTGTAGCTTAGCAAAAGAGCTAGGAGCGCAGCTCCTAGTGGGAGAAATTTTTAGATTTCATCCAGCGGTCAGGTATGTCAAAGATCTCATTGCTAAGAAAGAGATTGGTGAGCTTCGTTACATTGAATCGAGGAGAATAGGTCTTGGGCCTATCCGCCGGGATGTGAGTGTCCTCTGGGATTTAGCATCACACGATATTTATATCGCGAATCTCTTGATGGGAAAGAGGCCTGACTCTATTAGCTACCAGGGAATATCACACAATGGAAGTCTCGATGATATCGCAAGTCTCAATGTTAAGTATGAACATCCTTCAGTCTTGGCAACGATATATGTGAATTGGGAGCATCCTATTAAAGAACGAAAATTAATTGTTGGTGGAACGAAGAAATCCGTCCTTTTTGATGATGTTGAGGTCTCTGAAAAAGTCGTGATCTATGATCGCGGGGTTGATTATCAGCCACCGACTGATGATTTTGGCGATTTCATGGCAGCTACTCGAGATGGGGATATTCTCATACCTAAAATAAAATTTCGTCCTCCTCTCGAGGAAGAATTACGCCATTTTATCGCTTGTATTGAGGGAAAAGAGCAATGTTTCAGTGACGGCTATGCTGGCCTGTTGACCGTGAAGGTTCTTGAAGCTGCTGAAGCATCGAGAAAAAATAACGGAATGGAGGTGAAGCTCTGATGGATATTGCATCCTCCCTTCTCATTGATGTTGAGCGTGAAGAAAATTCCTCTGTGGGGAATTTCTGTATCCTTGAAAAAGTGAAATTAGGAAGAAATTCTTTTGTTGGAAATTACTCGACATTGCGAGGGGTTAAACTTGGAGAGGATTCTCGGGTATGGCACTATTGTAATCTCTATGAGTGCAAGATCGGGAAGAATACGCAAATTGGGAGCTACAGTGAGATCAAGACTGGCGCCATTATCGGAGATCGTTGCAGATTTCAATCTTATGTTTTTATCCCTGAAGGGACTTCTCTTGGGAATGATGTTTTCATTGGGCCTTGTGTTACTTTTTTAAATGATTTTTGTCCTACTGCACCGAAGGCAATCCAGAAATTATGGAAGTTAGAAACTGTTGTGGTTGAAGATGGAGTTTCTATTGGGGGTGGGGTTGTGATTCTTCCGGGTGTTCGACTCGGAATGAATTCACGTATTGGTGCAGGCGCTGTTGTCACTCAAGATGTTCCTCCACAGAGTGTTGTGTACGGTAGTCCTGCAAAGGTGAGGGGGGATATCACCATGAAACGTTACGAATCTTGGCGATAACATGAAAATACCATTCAATGACCTCAGAAGAATTCATGATCCTCTCAGAGAGGAATTTGATGCTGCTTGGCGAAGAATTGTTGTGAATAATGCCTTTATCCTTGGCAGAGAGGTTGAACAATTTGAGGGAGATTTTGCCAGATATTGTAAGCTTCCCGGTAAAGAGTATGCTGCTGGAGTTTCTAATGGTGAGGATGCACTTGAGCTTATGCTGAGAGCTCTTGGCATTGGAAAGGGGGGCGAGGTGATTACAGCGGCGAATACCTTTAATGCCACGGTCTCTGCAATACAGATTGTTGGTGCGACTCCTGTTCTTGTTGATGTCAACCCTGATACGTATCTTATGAACATGGAGGAGGTGAAAAATAAAATAACCTCTCGAACCATGGCAATCATTCCCGTGCATCTCTACGGGCAGCGAACTCCTTTAGAAGGTATCTGTGCCTTTACAGAGGAAAGGGGGATTTATGTTCTTGAAGACGCGTGCCAAGCACATGGTTCGCTACGCTACGGATCTCCTCTAGGACAGAGTGATGCAGCTGCTTTTAGTTTTTATCCTGGTAAGAATTTAGGGGCTTTTGGTGATGCTGGAATAGTGATCTCAAGAAATGATAAGTTGATTGAACGCATTAAACACCTAAGAAATTATGGACAAAGCAAGAAGTATCACCACGATGAACTTGGGCTCAATAAACGCATGGATAGCTTGCAAGCTGCAATCTTGAGCGTAAAACTCCCCCACCTTGATGCATGGAATGAATGTCGTCGTAAAAGTGCAGAGAAACTTACCAAGCAGTTAGAGGGTGTTGGCGATCTCTCACTTCCGGTTACTCTTGAAGGAAATACTCACTCTTTCCATCTCTATGTTGTGCGAACTGAAAAACGGGATGAGCTTCAAGCCTATCTCTCCACCAGAGGAATTGAAACTGGGATTCATTATCCTTGCCCTATTCATTTGCAAAAGAGCTTTGCCTCTCTTGAACTGCCACGAGAATCCTTCCCTATTGCGGAGAGGAATGCCCAGATGATTTTATCCCTTCCGCTTTTTCCCTTTATGAAAGAAGAAGAAATTGCATATCTTGCGGAGAGTGTTCAAGGCTTCTTCAAGTGATTTTTGATTTATATTTTATTCAGTATGTTGCGGAGAGTGTTCAAGGCTTCTTCAAGTGATTTTTGATTTATATTTAATATTGCTTTGAAAGTTTTTAAGAAGTAATGAAATTAACTTGTGATAGAGATGACTTGAGGTATGCAAAGTATCTTATCGTATAATATACGGGAAGGAAAAAAATAAATGGAGGATAGAAATCTTTCTTGAGATGCATCGCAGTTTTATAGCAAGCATAGATGGGGAAAAATGGTAGCGTTGCTATGACAGGAAGAGGCTTGATGGACTCGCCGACCCATCTGCTGTGTTCCCATGTTGCTTTCAAAGAGGAAGGATTAAGATGATATATTTCTAGAGGCATTCCTGGAAATTCACTTCCTTCTGTACGGTAAATAGTTTGATCATCGGCATAGCCCATGTCGGAATTAAATGGTCTCTGTTCAATATAATCTTTTTTGATGAGTGAGAAAACCTTGCTCAAGCCATGCTCATTTACAGTTATTCTTTTGTAGAAAAATGCTCGAGCCCAGCAGTTTTTAGTATTGCCACAAAGCTCTTCCTTATGAATGATCCCGACTGTTTCGCCTTTTAGAAGGGGTTGGATACCTTTTTTTACGTAATCTCTTCCATACCGAAGATCTGCTCCACAAATCAGAATAATATTCCCTCTCGCATATTTGATTCCAAGATTCCATGCAACACCAGGACCTTTCTGTTTTTCAGGAATTTGCATTGCTTGAACATTCTTGTGAACTTTCGCATATGATTTTGCGATTTCGTAGGTTTTGTCAGTAGAACCATTCGATACTATAATAATCTCTATATCCTTATATGATTGGTTGAGAAGGGATTCTATGCATCCAGCAAGAACTTCTTCTTCGTTATACGCTGCTATGACTGCAGAGATAAAGGGTTTTTTCTTCATGGGCTTTGAAGGTACGATAGGCATTCTCAAGAAAGGAATGTATATCTCCACGTCCGTAAGCCTTATATATCTTTTCCCTTTAAAGCTTCTATGGAAAATAAAAACTTGATTGAAAGACTCCGAAACTCGCATGCATTTACCCATATTCTTTCGGGATTTCATCATGTGCATCTCCATCAAGTACAACGACAGTTTTCTGAGGAAGAACGAGATTTTGCAGAACGTGCTTGGAAAAAAGTTCTCGCTGAAGAGAAAGGAGTTTACAGCAATCCGCTTATGTCAGTATATCCTGAAGATATGTACGTCAAAGAGACTTGTTTACATCTTCCTGTCTATCCAACTGAATACAAGTACTATAAAACCACTCTCGCTCATTCTGATTTTCGTGTTTGGGCTTTGGGAGTGTCTGGGATTATAAAGCTCGAAAGCCAGAGAGAACCTGTCTATATTTTTGGCGAAAGGAAAAAGAATATCGCTTATATTGGAGGAAGGGTAGAAACCGTGCCTGCTGGATTTCTTGAACCGAAGCATTTAGAATCGCAAGATCCTTGTAAGGAAGCTCTTCTTCAGGAACTCGTGGAGGAGGTTGGTATTCCTCGGAACTTTGTCTCAGGAATACGACCACTCCACATTGGACAAATTCGAGATGCTTGTGGTCGAAGCTACCAAGATGTATGCCTGGACTATGAACTCTCTGTTTCTGGACTTTCTCCACAAGAGGTTCAATTACTTTTTGATCAAGAACAACGAGAACATATCGGCCTCAGCTTTGTTCCCTTACATGAACTTGTGTCTTATCTTGATGCTTCTTTTCATCAGCTCACTGTACGAACGCGGTTTACTCTTGAATATTATCTCTCGCTCATATGAAAAAAGT
>CAYJRI010000016.1:0-12724 GCA_964372435.1 Candidatus Woesearchaeota archaeon
ACATAAGGTGATTTCTTGCATGATCTTTATAAAAATATGTATGCCCAAGAAAATCAATAACCTTTATAATCCATATTTCTTTTAAAAAGAGATGAAACAGCAGATTGTCGCATTTCTTGCAAAACACCTCAAAAAAGATGAACGCGAGATAGAGAATTTTTTAGAAACTCCTCCAGACCCAGCTTTTGGAGACTATGCTTTCCCCTGCTTTGTACTAGCAAAGGAATCAAAGAAGAATCCTCAAATCCTTGCAGGAGAACTCAAAGCAAAGTTAAACAAAAAGCTTCCCCTAGAAATCGATAAAATCGAGGCAAAAGGTCCTTATCTCAACTTCTTCGTGAATAAAGAAAAATCCGCACAATCAATTCTTGAAAAAGTTCTCAAGGCGAAGGCAAAGTTTGGAAGCAAAAAGAGAAAACCAAAAAAAATCTTGATAGAGCATACCAGCATTAATCCCAATGCACCACCTCATGTGGGAAGAGCAAGAAATGCGCTTATCGGAGATGCTCTTGCCCGATTGCTCAAATTCCAAGGAAATCAAGTAGAAACTCATTTCTATGTCAATGATATCAGCAAGCAAGTAGCTATGCTCGTGCATGTCTTCACAGGCCAAGAGAAATTTCACGATCTCTTAAAGAGATACGTCGAAGTTGCTTCTCAGATAGAACATGATAAACAGCTTGAGCAGCAAGTACGCAAACTTCTTGAGAAGTTCGAGCAGGACGACAAAGACACGAGACAAAAATTCAGAAAAGTAGTAAGTATTGCAATAGAAGGCCAGAAAAAAACCTTTGAAGAACTAGGCATCTCTTTTGATTACTTTGACTACGAATCAGACTTTCTCCCTGAAAGCAGGAATATCATCGAGAGCCTCTGTAAAACAGGAAAAGTCTTCAAAGACGAACATGGAAGACAGATCCTTAATCAAGAAGGCTTTGGCTTCGATGAGAAAATGAAATCCCCTATGCTTGTGCTTACACGAAGCGACGGAACAGGCCTCTATGTTCTCAGAGATCTCGCATATACAATATGGAAAATGAAAAAAGCAAACAGGAATATTTTGGTCTTAGGAGAAGATCAGAAGCTCTATTTTCAACAACTGCAAGCAGCTCTTAAGCTCATAGGAGAAAAATCACCTGAGGTCGTTCACTACTCGTTTGTCCTTATTGAAACACCCGAAGGTATCGAGAAGATGTCAACGAGAAGAGGAGATATTGTCCTTCTCGAGGACTTCATGAAAGATGCAGAAGCAAAGGCCATCATAGAAATTAAAGAAAGAAACACTAAGGGTGACCCAAAAAAAATAGCCATTGCAGCTGTGAAATTCGCAATCCTCAAAAATGATCCAAATAGGAATATTATTTTTAATCTCGCACATGCCCTCAATTTCGAAGGCGAAACAGGCCCCTATTTACTCTACAGTTATGCAAGAGCCTCCTCGATTCTAAGAAAAGCCAGAGCCTCAAAAATACAAGGAAAAATAGTAAAACAGAAGGAGACTTCTGTTGATGAAAAAGAACATAGACTTATCTCAAAAATAGCTCTCCTCCCAGAGCTGATACAGAAAGCAGAACAATCTCTTGATATCTCGATCCTTGCCAATTATGCCTTTCAGCTCGCCCAAATCTTCAATGAATTCTACCACATGTGTCCAGTGATTGGTTCTCCGCAGGAAGAATTCCGCCTTAAATTGGTGGAAGCTTTCCGCCACACCATCAAAAATGCCCTTTCAATTTTAGGCATCGATGCTATAGAAGAAATGTAGGAATCGAGAATAACCAGCATCATTAACATATTCCATCTCTTGACACATTAATTCTTTAAAGCATCAAATGAAAAGAGCACTATGGATAACCTTCTCAAATTTTCATTATCTCTCTCATTGATAGGCATGCTCATCTTACTTTTTCTTGCTCAAAGTGAACCGCCTCTTGAAAAGATAGGAGAAGTAACCAACCATTCCTACAATTTCCTGAATAAAAAAGTTAAAATAGAAGCCGCAGTTATCAATGAAAAAAGATATGATAATATCAAGCCCTTCAAAATCCTCAGCATCCAAGATGCAACAGGCTCAATACAAGTCACCTGCAATTGCCCTGGAGATCAAAATCTTACAGGAAAAATCATTCAAGTGAA
Source organism: Candidatus Woesearchaeota archaeon (assembly GCA_964372435.1). Taxonomy (GTDB): domain Archaea; phylum Nanobdellota; class Nanobdellia; order Pacearchaeales; family GW2011-AR1; genus CAYJRI01. Next base: position 2,137 of record CAYJRI010000016.1, read on the forward strand.
AGGAAAAGTATCTGAATATAACAAGAATATACAGATCAATGCTGATGAAATAGTTCTAAAAGAAGGATAAATAAAGAATGTATATTAGAGAGCCTGAAGCTAAAAAACTAAAGGCAATAAACTCTAATAGAATATAAGACTTCTACAAACCCTTAAAATTTAACATTTTTTAAAACCCTCGAAGAGGCTTTCCAACGAGTCAAAAGAGATGTTAGATCGCCTCTTCTGGGTAAAAGAGGTTATACTTTATAGTGGTAACATAGGTATTTAAACCTTTCGGTTTGATACTTCTTAATAATTACAACAGATATCTCATATAAAGACATAGGTTTATAAAACAACTTTCTGTGGTAAAAGTACTTGACTTCTTAGGATACGTATGAAATTCGAAGAATTAACAAAAGATCATGAGATTCTGAAGGTGATTCATGAGCTCAATTTTGAAGAGCCGACAGAAATCCAAGAGAAAGCAATCCCTCTTATCCAGAAGGGATTCGACGTTATTGGAGAATCTGCGACAGGATCTGGGAAAACATTAGCCTTCGCAGTTCCTATTATCGAGAAATTAGCTCGTGGAGAAGGTGTTCAATCTCTTATTCTTGTCCCAACCCGCGAACTCTGTGAGCAAGTATCAAAAGAAATCAAAAAATTCTCAAAATACAAGCATTTGATCATCGCAACTGTCTATGGCGGCGTCTCCTATAATCCGCAAACAGAAGCCTTGGAGAAGGCTGAGATCGTCGTAGGAACTCCAGGAAGAGTTCTTGATCATATTCAGAAAGGCACCTTTGAAACTCATAGAATAAAGATTCTCGTTATAGATGAAACTGATCGCATGTTTGATATGGGATTTATTCATGACGTGACTGAAATTATCAGAAACGTGCCAACTCGCAGGCAGACCTTGCTCTTCTCAGCCACTATTAATCCTGATGTTGAACATATCGGGAAAAAGTATATGAAAGAACCGAAAATGGTAAGCGCTGTAGATCTTGTTGATCCTTCTCTTCTCAAGCAATACTATTATGAAGTCTCTTCTGGAAACAAATTCTCGCTTCTTGTTCACCTTTTAAGGAACGATAAGTCTGGTTTAGTCATGGTTTTCTGCAATACCCGAAGGACCGTTGATTTCCTTTCAACGAATCTTAGAAAACAAGGAGTAGAAGCCCTTCCTATCCATGGTGGTTTAACACAAAGCAGAAGGAACCAGGTCATGGAGCTCTTTCATGGACGCCAAATTCATGTTCTTGTCGCAACTGATGTTGCTGCCAGAGGTTTAGATATTAAAAATGTTTCCCATGTCTACAATTACGACCTCCCAAAAACAGAGGATGAGTACATTCATCGCATTGGAAGAACAGCCCGCGCAGGCAAAGAAGGGAAAGCGGTCAGCATCGTCTCTGACAGAGACTATGAAAACTTTTATCGTATTAAACGAGATGAAAGGATTAATATGGAAAAACTCGAGACACCTGAAATTGAAAGAGTGCCTTTCAGAGTGCACGACGATCAACAGGACCGCAGGAGATATAGCGGGGAAAGTCATTACAATAGATCAAGGCCAGGTGGGCAAGGACGCGGAAGATTCTCAGGTGGAAGAGCACACGGTGGTGGATCTTATCAAAGGAGAGACCGCGGAGAGGAACGTGGAGATGATCGTGGCGGCAGAAGAGAAGGGGGAGGGAGATTTGCTCGACCCCAGCACGGTGGGAGAAGGGGAAGATATTAGTTTTTCTTCTCAGCATCAACAAAATCGTATTTCACTAATCTTTTTTTAATTAATTCTTTTTCCGCTTTACTTCTGTCATAGACTGCTTTATAGACTTCTCGATACATCACATTTACTTCATCACCCTCATTCAAGCGGTCATAAAGTGATTGATATCGGTTCCCAGATCCTTGAATAATAAACTCTCCATGCTGACATGTCAAAAACCACCGGTCAAAGAATAGTGGTTTTTGAGCACTGTCAGAATTCCACTCACTATCTTAACCGCTCGTCACAGAAGAGTGAAGAAAAGTGGAATTCTGAAGTTTGAAGATTACCGCATACTTCTCAGGAATATCGTCAACATCGATATCTATTCCAACATTCCCGTCAAAATCAATAGTTGGAACAATAGACACGTCATGTTTTGCAGGAGTATTCACTCTTTTTGTGACTAAAGCATCCTTGTGAAGAAGTGCAGATGTCTCTGTTCGATACTCTCGAGGATCACATCCTACAAGACTTATTCCAAGAAGCATCGCAGCAAGAGTTCTTCTCATAATGGGGAGAGAACAAAAGCCTATTAAAAGCTTTTTTGTTGTGAATTGGTATAATCAATATCTATATCTTTGGAAGTCATAATACATATGGGCAATATTCTCTATTAAAATCCCTAACTTCTTTAGTTAGACCCTCCCTTAGCCAAGGTGTTTGTGCTTCATAATAGTCATATTGGACCCATTCTTCTAGGATTTTTGGAGGAATAAATCCATGCCTAATTGCGTCTTCGTATAATGGGGTACCAGGGTAAGGAGCATAGATGTGTGCTTTAATCTCATGCAGACTACTTATTTTCCTCAACACCCTTCCAAAGTCTAATGTTCTATCAATATTTTCTTCAGGGAAACCAGGGTAACCAACTATAACTGTAAAACTTCCATGTATTCCTCTTTTACCTAATCTGTTAGCTACCTCTATAACATCTTCTTTTGTTATATTTTTTTCGATATACTCTAATTCATCATCGTTTCCAGACTCTGCCCCAATAAGTATTCTTGAACATCCGCTTTCTTTTATTAAGTCTAATTCATCATCGTTACAAACTAAAATATTTTTAGGATGTGCAGAGGCCGCCCATTTTAGATCCCATCCTTTTTTTAAAACAGCATCAGCAAAAGAAAGAACCCTTCTTTTATTTACAAAGAAATTTGCATCATAGAATTTAATACCATCTGCTCCGTACATGTCTACCAATTCTGAAACTTCTTCTATAGTCCTACCAACAACTTGAGGCATCCATTTCCGGTTATACAAAGCAACTTCTGAACAGAAACCACACTTATAAGGGCAGCCCTGACTGGAAAAGTGATTAAGTACTTTATCGCTTATATGCTCATCAGTTCTCAGATACTGTTTAGTAGGTAGTAAGTCATAGTTATATTTGGCAAAATTCTCTCTCGATAAGTTTCCCCTTTCAGGATTTCTTAAAAAACCATCTTCTGTTCTGCACCAAGTACCTTTGACATCTTTAATATGGATAAGAAGAGGATTACTTAGACGATGAGCCAATTCAGTTGTAGTTACTTCTCCTTGCCCCCCAACTATAATATCTACAAGTGATGATTGTGCAAAATAGGATGGTATTATTGTTGGCGCAGGACCCCCCCAGACTAATGGAACAGTTGGATCTATATCTCGGACAGCAGAAGCGAATTGCAAACCCTCTCTTATTTGGTGCCCGATCATGCAGCTGATACCTACAAACATTGTATCCTCTGTAAGAATCTTTTCTACCAGCCCAGAAAACTCTTTGTTTTCGAGCATTTCCAAATTATTGTCTACTAAACAAACATCATAGCCATTGCTTCTTAACTCTGAACCAACTGACAAAATCGAATAAGGAATCCAAAAATTTCTATAACTTTTTTCATGAAATGTCCTGGGATGAAATAATACGACTCTCATTATGGATAAAGCAATATAGAAAAGTATATATACTTTTCTATCTACACTACTTTATGCAAGGAGTAGTAAAAATATATGAAATTGAAAGTCTGGCAGAAGCTGTTTCTAAGATTAAGAGAATACCTCATTTAAGAGTAGTTTTAACGCCTTTTTGTAACATGAAATGCACTTATTGTAGGCCTGGAGGGGAAGGGTATTATAAAAAAGGCACAACAACTATTGATACGCCAACTCTTATAGATTTGCTTGGTTTTTGTGGTGAAGCTGGTTTTAGAGATATAAAATTCACAGGCGGGGAACCAATGTTAAGGACGGATTTGGAATATATAATAGAGCAAGCATCTTCTATGAATCACTTTGAGAATATTGAGATGGTAACAAATGCTTATTATTTGCCGGGAAGAGTCAAGGCATTAAAGGGTGCTGGTTTAACATCACTTTCTATTAGTTTAGACACTTATTCAAAAGATAGATTTAAACAAATAACAAAAGTTGATGGTTTTGAAAGAGTTATTAATAGCATAAAAGAAGCGGTAAATGAAGAAATTCCAACCCGCATAAATGCAGTCATAACAAAACATAATATTGGCGATGTTCCAAGGCTTGTAGATCTTTCAGAATCTTTAGGAGTGGTCTTAAAGTTGATAGATACAATGGATATATTAATGGATGGTGATAACTGGAAAGATTACAATGGTAATGATTGGGTGCCCCTAATAGACGTTGATAAAATGTTGTCTGGCAGAATAAGAAATTGGTATTATACATTACCCATTGGAGGATTGGGTACCCCTATGAGGACATTGGAATTAAATACTGGCGGAACAGTGATGTTAAGAGACGCGACAGTTGGCACAAACTATAATCCTGCGATTTGTGGAAACTGCCATCTTTACCCATGCCAAGATGCTCTTATTTCAGCAAGACTAACTCATGACGGACAACTAAAAACGTGTCTTGTAAGGAATGATAATCTTATTGATTTAATGGAGTCTTATAGAAAAGGAGATATTAGTAGAACGAGACAGCTTGTTAGTTCAACTTTTGGTTTGTTGGCTAATGCACAATATGAACCAAGTAAATGGAAACCAGAAGACAATGGAGAGACACATGAAAGAAATCCTAAGGGAAGTATACGAATATATGAAGGTAAAGGGGTTTGAAAATCCAGATTTGGAGACAAGATTATTAGTTAAGCATATATTTGGGAATAGTTCACCACCAGAAAGAAAAATTACCGACCAAGAGCAAAATCATTTTAATGAGCATATGGAACAATTAAAAAGAAAAATTCCGGTTCAAAGGCAAGTAGGATATACAATAGTAAGAGGGGGGAAAATCAACATTACTCCTGATGTTCTGCTTCCCGGACCTGAAATAGAAGTTTTACTTGATGCTTTCTTTGATTATGCTGAAAATCCTAGAAAAGTTATTGATCTTTGTACAGGCTGTGGAGTCTTAGCTTCTCTTATTGGTGAAAGATTTCCAGAAGCAAGAGTTTATGCAACAGATATTTCTAAAAAAGCTTTAGATGTTGCGAGAACAAATGTTAGATCAAAAAATGTGGAACTTCTACAAGGAGATTTGTTTGAACCTCTTGATAAAAACAGAGTTTATAGTGCAAATGTTTTGATTTCAAATCCTCCTTATTGCAGGACTGAAGATATAAGCAAACTCCCAATACAGATAAGAGATCATACACCAAAAATAGCTATTGATGGTGGAGAAGATGGATATTCTCTTCATAGAAGAATAATTGAAGGAGCATCCAGATATGTCAGAAATAATGGATTAGTTATTCTTGAAAACGAAGCAGGTCAATCTCCGGGATTAAGAAAAATGTTGGAAGAAAAAGGATATGTAGTTGAATGCACAAGAAGAAATGGAAAAGGCGAAGAAAGAGTTATCGTTGCAAGGAGGATAAAATGAGAACATTAATTGTCGGGGGTTCTGGATTTTTAGGCTCAAGATTAGCAGAGACTCTAAATGGAAGCTGTCGATCAACTTATTATTCTCATCCTGTTTTTTCAGGACAGGTAAATTTGGATTTGGGTGATAGAGATAGCATTAAAAGATGTTTGGCTCAAACTAAACCAGAAATTATTCTTCATTGCGGAGGATTAACTGATACAGCTTTTTGCGAGGCTAATCCAGATTTAGCAAATAGAATAAATTTTTTAGGAACAACTGAACTATTGAATAGTTTTGATGGAAAAATGATTTATTTTTCTACAGATTATGTTTTTGATGGCGAGTCTGCTCCTTATAATGAGACAGCGCAAACAAATCCCATTAACCATTATGGAAAAACAAAACTTCTTGCTGAGAGAAAAGTTTTAGAAAGACCTCAAAATTTGGTTGTTCGAGTTTCTGGTTTGTATGGTGTTAATAGACATAATAATAGATTCCTGGATAGGCTAAGAAACAGCAGAGTTATTACTGCAAGCCAAGAATTGGTTTCAACTCCAACATATGTTGAGGATATAGTAAGAGCAATTCCAGAATTCATTGATATGTCTGGAATTTTACATTTTACTGGAGAGCAACCATTTTCAAGATATGACTTTGCTAAACTAGCTGTCGAGGGTCTTGGATTAAATACAGAAGTTATTGCTCAAGAAAGCAATGGAACTGTAAGAAGGCCTAAAAATTCTTCTTTGGTAAGTGTTTATGGTTCGAAAAAAACACCTATAGGTGAAGCATTAAGAGAAATGAGGAGAGAAATATGAAAAGAATAAAAAAACTTCATAAAATATGCGAATTGGGATTAGAAGCGGTTCAACCATTTAATTTTAAGTATACTGTTTATAAGCCATCTCATTTTCCAACAAAACTAGAAGATTTTGATGAAACCTCTGAAACAATGTATAGGACACTTAGGCTAAGCCAAAATAAAATTATTGGATTAAAAATGGTCGATCTTCAGAAAGTCAGAGGAAAAGAAGGAATTATGGCTGAAATTTTCTCTAATGGACCATTAACAGAGCAAGATTTACAAAAAGTTCGAGGTCATATCAGCCATGCTTATGGCCTAAATGAAGATATAAGATCATTCTATAAATCAGTTGCTGATGATCATAGTATTCAGGGACCAATACAAAATTTAAGAGGAATGAGAGTTAGTTGTTTTGAAACTTTATTTGAAATTTTGAATATTTCTTCGATGCTGCAGAACACAACTGTAAAGAGAACTGAACAGATGATGGAAAATATGCTATCTTCATTTGGTGGGAGAGTTGATTACGCTGGAAAACAACTTTATGTTTTTTATACTCCTCAAAACATTGCACAATCTTCTGAACAGAAATTGAGGGATTTAAAAGTGGGATACAGAGCGAGGTTCTTAATGGAAATAGCTAAGCATTTTTCAACTAATCCAGATTTAGGAGAGAGACTTAAAACTATGGACTTTGAGGAAGCAAAGGAAGAACTCATGGAGATAAGGGGTGTTGGTCCGTATTCTGCTAGAATTGCATTGTTTCAATATTTAAGAAGACCAAATGAAATTAATTTTGACTCTTGGAAGAGGAAAATATTTTCAAACATCTTTTTTGGAAATGAGGATGAACCTATGGATAAAGTAGAAAAGGAAGCAAAAGAGAGATGGGGAAGTTGGGGAGGTTACGCGGGCCTTTATGTCATTGAAGATTTGTTTGTAAGAAAACCAGAATTACAATATTGGAGGAAGAAAAATGGAAGTTAATCTTAGGGATTATCCTGCAAGAGTAAATTTTTCGCACGACCTTAAAAAATTATTAAATGAAAGAGAAAATAGAAGTGGGGTGAGTCTTGTTGGAAGGATGATGCTCGATGATCAAAATCAGTGGTCGTTATATGAAGATGGATTTAGATTAAGGATTAATATGAATGGGTCTAAACCAAATATAAATGAAGGAGATTACGTAGTAGTTAGAGGTAATTATTTTCAAGAAGGCGAACCTTATTTAGTTGCGGAAAAAATTGAACCTTGTTCAAGAAGCATTGTTCCTCCTCATGTTAATGAAAATTCAGAAGGACTGGAAGGGTTAGAGTTATTAACTGATCAGAAAAAAAGAGAAAATATTTTGCTTAGATCTAGGATGATGAAGAAAATTAGATCTTTCTTAGATGATAAAGATTTTGTGGAAGTAGAAACACCTCATTTAAGATATTTTCCTAGTGCTTCTTCAAAACAGATGACGACAAAATCAAGAATTAACGGGCACGAATATTTTTTGAGGGGTTCTCCAGAAAAGCATATTTTAAGACTAGCGTTGAGCTTGCCTAAATTTTACGAAATTGAGAAGTGTTTCAGAGATGGCGAGTGCGACTCAATCCATAGTCCAGAGTTCACAATGTTAGAGTTTTATTCTACATTTAAAGATTATAAAGATATGATGGGTATGACTGAAGAGCTTGTTGAACAAACAGCATTAGAAACTAGAGGAACAACAAAATTATCTTTTAATGGATATGAGATTGATGTTAAGCGTCCATGGAAGAGGGTTACAGTAAGAGAAGCTGGAATCCAGGGATATAATCTTGATCCTATTGAAGCATCAGATTCTGAAATAAAAAGAATGTTGGGTATTAATGAGGACATTCCTAGAGATATTTTATTAACGAGGTTTATAGAGGAAAGATTAGAAAGATTGTTTATTCAACCTACCTTTCTTACTAATTACCCTCTTGGAGTTGGTGCTCCAGATAAGACTGATGAGTTTGATAGAAAAACTATGGAACGAAGTGAAGGATTTATAGCAGGGGGATTAGAGTTAGTTAATCTTGGGACCTTAAATAATGATCCTTTATTTTTAAGAAAACATTATGCTGAACACATTGAAAGGAGGTACGGACCGGATAAAGCAAGAGAATTCTTAGATGAAGATTTTTTACTTGAAGTTGGCTCAGCAATTCCTCCTTCGGCATGTTCTGGGATAGGTCTAGATCGATTAGCCATGGTTTTGACAGGCGAAAAACATATAAATCGTGTAATGTGCTACCCTTTTAAGAAATAATATGAAAAATTTAGTTAAACCGAGTAAATTAAGCAAGGGAGATACAATCGGTATAGTAACACCTTCAGAACCTATCACAGAAGAAAAACTTTCAAGATACGAAAAGGGAATAGATGAACTAAAGGTAAGGGGCTTTAGAATTAAAGTCGGAGAATATGCTTTAGGCAATAAAGATAATTATGTTGCTTCTAGTGACTCTGAAAGAGCAGAAGATATTAATAGAATGTTTAAGGATCCAGAGGTGAAGGCAATTTTATGTACGACTGGAGGATATAATTCTAATGGTGTTTTGCCACATCTGGATTATCAAGCAATTGCAAAGAATCCAAAAATATTCGTTGGATTGAGTGATCCAACAGCCATAATAAACGCCATTCATAAAAAAACAGGATTAGTTACGTTTCATGGGCCTTCTGTTATGAGTGATTACGGTAAGGGTATTCAACCTTATACAGAAGAGAGTTTTAATCTTACTGTAATGAATATTGATTGTATTGGGGATATAAAACCTTTTTCAGAATGGGAAGTCCTAAAGGATGGAAAGGCTAGGGGTAAATTAATTGGCGGGAATTTGTCTACCCTGCAACTTCTGATAGGCACAGAATATGAACCAGAATGGAATGGGGCAATATTATTCTGGGAAGATATTGGTGTAGAACCCCATAATCTTGAAAATAAACTGTTACAATTCAAACAAGCAGGCATATTAGATAGAATTGCTGGAATGATTGTTGGCAGATGCGTTGATTGTGAAGAAAAATCCTACAAAAGACCCTTAACTATACAACAGGTTGTAAAAAAAACATGTGAAGAGTACTCTTTTCCAATAATCTATAACGTTGACTTGGGGCACACAAGAGAAAAGATAACAATTCCTATAGGGTTGGAAGCATTAATAGATACCTCGAGGTTAAGCCTTTCTATTTTAGACTCTGCCGTAATGTAATCCAATTCTAATATGAAGAATCCGTCGGATAGCTACTTTATGAATTTAAAATTTAGACTTAAAAATTTAAAACTAGAAAAGATAAAACTTCTCCCCAATAAAGTAATACATAGCAGTCCTATCTTTCTATCAAAATTAAAAGATAACGGGAAAGAAATTGTTCTTAAATTCTATAATAATAAAGAGATTATGCAAAAAGAGATATTTTGCAATTTCTACCTGAGAGGCAGAGGGTTATCTGTTCCGGTAATTTTATTTTTTAATGAACTTTCAAAACCCTATGTTATTATGGAGAATCTCTTGGGCGAGGATGTTTTAGTAAGAGATCTTTCTATACGGATAAAAGATCTAGCGAGAATTCATGTAAATTCATTAAATGATACAAACTTAAATAAAAATATCCCAAAATTTACAAGAGAAACTAGAATAAAAAATTTAGAAAGAAATATTAAAATCCTTAATTCTAACTCACTAATTAGTAAGGATCATTTCGATAAATTTAAATCTTTAATAACTTTATTAAGAAAAATAGATTATAATGGGTGGGAGCACTGTTTTTGCTTTAATGATTTTTTTATTAATAACTCAATGAAATCAAGAGGGAAGATATATTATTTTGATTTTGAAAAAGCAACCATATCGCCCCCGTTTGTTGATGTGGGCTGTATTGTTATAAATTATCCACAAAAATACAAAGAAATCAAATCATTATATATAAAGAATATCATACTTAGTTTTAAGTCCAAAGGGATAGATAAGATTCAAGATTACTTAGCTAATTTAGACCTCTTTATAGATCTTGGGGTTTATGAAAAGGTCATTGAAGATGCTGCTTTTTTATCAAATGACTCTATTAAAAAAACAAAGAGCAATACTTTTTGTAAAAAACTTGCCAAAAAAAAGATAGAGAGTGTTGCTTTTGTTTTTGATAATTTAAAAAATAGCTTTATCGGAAATCAATAAAATGTTAAA
>CAYJRI010000017.1:0-10094 GCA_964372435.1 Candidatus Woesearchaeota archaeon
ATGAAAAAAGTTGTTATTCTTGCTGCTGGAAAGGGAACTCGTATGCACTCTTTTACCCGTGGTGCTTCAAAAGAAATGCTCCTCGTTGCAAAAAAACCAGTTATTGCTTATGCGCTTGAAGAAGCTTTAGATGCAGGATTTAAAGAAATTGGGGTTGTCCTCCATCCTGTAAAAAGAGATTTATATCGGTACTTACAAGAAAAGAGGGGTTTGGGCCTACCGATTACACTTCTCCCTGTAGCCTCTGCGAGTATGATGGATTCTATTTCTGCTGCAAGAACTTTTGTTGGAGCAGAGAGTTTTGCGATGATCCTTCCTGATATGTTTTTTTGTGGAAAACCCCCTGCTCTCCAGAGACTTCTTGATATTTTCGTTCGGTTTCGAAAGCCTGTGATCGGGCTTTTTAGAGAGCAAGATTATTTTGGTAAAGGACATTATGTTAAGGCTCAGAGATTTGAGGGAGATGCTCTTTCAATTACAGGATTTACTTCCTCACCCAAAGAAAAAATTCGAGTTTTTGGCAGGTATGTTTTTCCTGCTCAATTATTTTCTTTCTTAGAAACCTTGCCTCGGGAAGACTCAGAAAAAGTGCTTCTTGAGTATTACATTGCTAAAGACGGATTGTATGGTGTATTGTTTGAAAAGGATATCTTTGATGTCGGGATGCCAGAAGGGTATCTCGCATTTAAAAAGAGAATGGAGGGGTAGATCTCATGCTATGGAGCAAGGCGAATTTTTTCTGCTTCTTTTTCTTGATGAAATTTTGGGAAATAAAAATCCTACAGATCCAAAGAAAGTGGGAAAGATTGTCCATTACATGTTTCAATAATTTCTCAATATTTCCGCAAGTAGACTCATATAAGAGCAATTGAGCAAAAATAATCTTCAAGGAAGTTAATAATCTCTCGAGGACTAAACAAGAGTGTGTTTGGGTGAGAATCTCAATTAATTCTTTGTACATAAATTATATTGTTTTTTAATATTGATGCATATTTTGGCAAATTTTAATTCTTATCTACAATCTTTAGGAGGTATCTTTTTGCCAGTTGCAGAAGTACTGCTTTTTCATAATCTTTAAATACCTCCAGAGGGTTTCATGCGCATGCAGAAAAAAGTCTTGGTTATTGGAGGGGCTGGCTACGTGGGTAGTGCCCTTGTTCCTGCTCTCTTGGAAAGAGGCTATGAAGTAACTGTGTATGACACCTATTGGTATGGAGATGTCTTTACCTCTCTTGGGGGTTGGAAATTGCACGAGATACGGGGGGATATTCGAGATAAGAGGAAATTGTCTGAGGCGCATAAGGGGGTGGATGCTGTCATCCATCTTGCATGCATCTCTAATGATCCGAGTTTTGATCTTCATCCAGCGTTGGGTAGGGCGATTAATCGAGATGCCTTTTCTCATATTCTCGAAGCTGCTAGAGGGAATCATGTTAAGAGATTCATTTATGCAAGTTCTTCAAGTGTCTATGGTGTAAAAGAAGAAAGAGAAGTGAAAGAGGAGGCAAAGCCAGAACCTCTCACTGATTATTCTCGATACAAGTGGGAATGTGAACAAATTCTCCAGAAAGAGGCTGAGCATTTACCTTATGTTATTGTGAGACCAGCTACTGTGTGTGGATACTCAAGAAGGCTGAGGTTGGATCTTACTGTCAATATCCTCACTGCACATGCTGTAGAGAGGGGGAAGATTACTGTTTTCGGAGGTAGACAGTTGAGACCAAATATCAATATTAAAGATATGGTGGCAGTATATGCCCTTCTCTTAGAAGCTCCTCTAGAAAAAATACATGGAGAGGTATTTAATGTTGGGTATGAAAATCATTCTGTTGACGACATTGCAAAAATGGTGCGGGGAGTTGTAGGAAATCAGACCGCTCTCGAGTATGTGCCTACTGATGATTTGAGATCATATCATATTAATTCTGATAAAATACAGGAAAGACTTGGATTTTTGCCTCGTTTTACGATTGAAGAGGCTGCAGGAAGCATCGTTGATGCATATCATCGGGGGCTGGTCATCAATGGACTTGAAAATCCTCTCTACCATAATATCAAGAGGATGAAAGAGCTCTTACAACAAGGGGTAGTTTTAGTATGAATTGTGTCTTTTCTTGATGACTTCCTGAAAAAAATATTCGAGTCTTGGAACCTGCTCATGCATTTCGTACTTCTCTCTAACCTTTAGAACATTCTGTACCAATTTTTTATAATTCTGCTTCTCCAAAATTTTTTTTAATTTTCCAAATTCACTAAATTCGGTGCTCAGACCTATGTGATTTCTCATTACAAAGTCGGAAATGGTTCGTTGCCTTTTTAAGCATATGACTGGTAAGCCAGCTTCGAGATATGAGCTTATTCTATGAGTCGTGCAAAGGGTGAGATTCTTCTTTATTTCATCTGGCCCAAAAGCGATCCCATAATCATATTTGGATATTTCATGTGCAAGTGTTTTTTGATCTGCGGGAGCGTGTATATGGAAATATGGGCTTTTAATGATTTCTCGATAGCTCTCGCGAATTTTCTTACTGACTTCCTCATGGGCGATATTTGCGGTTTTGGTATATGCGTGGAAATGAATGTTTTGTTGGGTGAGTTGTTGCACTCCCTCAATGACTTTTGGTACTGTTTCAAGGTGCCCTGCATTCACGATGTGGAACTGGTTGTCTTGAGATGATGCTTTTTTTGATTTCTTTGGATGCACCATGAGTTCCTTTAAACAGTAGGGCTGAAAGTGTAGTGTTGGAGCATGAAGATGTACCTCCTTTCTTAAGACTTTTTCACTGATAAATTCTAGTTCATCTTCAGCACCTTTATGGATAATGCCGTCAGCATTTTCAAAGCAGTATCTCTCTGCATGTATTTCAAATTTTGGCACGCCGGATGCAATTGCCTCCTCGAAAGTCTCATAGCAGAATGAGCGTATATCGTATGGAAAATAAATGAAGGGAGAAGATCCAAAGAAGTTTTTGGCGAGGAAACAGAGCCAGTTTGGATTGGCTCTGCAGATGATGAGTGCTGGTTTTAGTTTCCTTGCAATGAACCATGCTCTTAAAAAATTGTGAGATTTCATCACGCCATCTGCAACGATCTTTGGAATATCCCCCAACATTATCTTAAAAAATTTAAGATCGAGAGACATTCTTTTATCGTAGGCTTCTTTTATGAATGGGTTGTCTATATCGCCTGTGAGTGAGAGCAGCATGGTGTGGTATCCTCTTTTCCGTAGAACGTAATTCATTTTGGCTAGCATGTCGGTGGGACTTGATTCAATGCAAATGATCTGCTTTCCTTCTGCCATGGGAATTCATTTTCTGGGCTATTTTAAATTTTTGTATACAAACACTATATTGTTTTAAAGCTTATGAAAGATACATTCGGCTTGTTCTGCTTGCCAGAACGCCCTCTTCATAAAGTTTAAAAATCTTGTCTCTATGCGTTCTTCAATGAAAAAGGCTCTTATTATAACTGGAGAAGGATATCAAGATCAGGAAGTACTGTATCCCTATTATCGATTGAAAGAAGATGGATTTGAAGTTGATGTCGCTGCTGCAGCGTTGGGGGAGATTCATGGCATTCTCGGAACAAAGATTTCTGCGACTACATCATTCAGAGAGGTCCAGGAGCCGCACTACCAGCTCTTAATCCTTCCCGGTGGCGTGAAGGCTTTAGAAAAGATACGACAAGAAAAAAAAGTGATTGAGTTTATCAGAATATTTCACGATAGCGGTAAAATTATTGGGAGTATTTGTCATGGAGCCCAGCTCCTTATTTCTGCACGTGTTGTGAAAGGTAAAAAAATTTCGGCATACTATAGTATTAAAGATGATGTTGAAAATGCAGGAGCACTGTATGTTGATGCTCCTGTTGTTGTTGATGGGAACATTGTCAGTAGCCCCCACTATAAGCACTTGGGTGAGTGGATGGGTGCAACATTGAAGCAGTTCTACCAGAGAGAAAATAGAGCCTCGCGCATTGAAAATGAATAATCAGGGGGCTCTCATTGTTGGTGCATCTGGACTCATTGGGAGATACCTCTATCAACATTTGCAATCCTGTGGATCGAGGGCTCTTGGAACTTACCACAGCAATGGTCAGCACGGGCTTGTTCATTTCGATATCACCTGTTCTCCTTTACATACATTGCCTCTTGAGGGTATTAATTGTGCAATCATTTGCTCGGCAATAACAACGTTGGATCGCTGTAAGCAGGATCCAGAGCTTTCATATCAAGTTAATGTTCTTGGAATTGAAAGAGTTCTCTCGCATCTTGATCAGTCTGGAATTCTTCCTGTTTTTCTTTCCTCTGCATCAGTTTTTGATGGGCAGAGGGGGAATTATCGAGAGGATGATGAAAGGAATCCTATCAGCGTCTATGGGGAGCAGAAAGTGGAAGTTGAGAATTTCATCTTTTCTTCTTTGCGAGAGTATCTCATCATCCGCCCTGGAAAAGTGTTTGGGTTAGCAAGAGGTGAAGGGGTATTATTTTCAGAATGGCTTGCTCGCTATAAAGAAGGGAAACCTATCCTCTGTGCTGACGATGAGCAACTTTCCCCCACCTATGCTGGAGATGTTGCTCAGGGGATACAAAAACTCCTTGCAATCAACGCGCGAGGCGTCTATCATCTCAATCCTCCAGAACATTTTAGTCGTTATGACCTGGCAGCACAGTTTTTCCACCATCTTGGGATTACTGATGTGTCTCTCCAACGCTGCTCTATTGATGATTTTCATTTTGCTGAAAAACGTGGTAAAAATACCTACCTCGATGCTTCGAAATTTATTCAAGAAACAGGATTTGTTTTCAGACCCTTAGTTGCCTCCTATCGAGATGTCGTCAGCGCCAACGGAGGTCTTCGTTAAGTGTAGAACATATAAAACTTTAAAAATTATTGATTATACTTATATTCGATTAACTCCTGAAAGGGGACTCTACGAGTGAAACCTTTCTCTTACTATGATACGACGAATAGAATTATCTGAGGAAGATAGGAAAAGAGTTCTGAGCCAGGAGGCTCCTCAGGCAGAGCAGGATATGAGCTTCGTTGGGAATGTTGTGAATAAGCCCTGGGGCTATGAATACCTGATGTTTAAAAATCATGATATTGAAATTTGGTTTTTGTATCTCAAAAAGGGTTTTTCTACTTCATTGCATTGCCATCCCCAGAAAAAAACTGGTCTCCTCCTCTTGACAGGAGAAGCGCGTTGCACGACCTTCACGGGAACCCATACTTTGAGAGAAAAGGACGGGCTCATTTTTGAAAAAGGTGTCTTTCACAAAACTGAAGCGCTGTCAGAAAATGGTATTTTCCTGATCGAGGTTGAAACACCCCCAAAGAAGAGTGATATCTTTCGGTTGGCAGATGATTACCATCGCGAAAAAAAAGGGTATACGGACAAAAAAAATGTGACGAATAAAATATACAATTACCACTACCTCTATATTAAGGACGAGAAGAATGCTGTGAATGTCTTTGGAAAATATAAATTCCTCTTAAAAGAATATTCTGATACTGCTTCATTCTTAGAAGGAGGGCATCAGGAAGATATCGGTCTCCTCCTCTCTGGAGAAGTACAAGATCAGCAAAAAACTTTCACAACAGGAGACATTCTTCATCTTGGAGAACTCCATCATATGAACATTTCTTCTCCTGCTCGCATCCTTTTTCTCCGTGAGCGTAAAAATCTCATTCGACTTGCTGACTTTGTTATCTCCTATCTCCTCAAACAAGGAATCGATCAGGTCTTTACAGTCTCTGGAGGAAACATTGCCTTTCTTCTTGAAGCGATACGTGTTCGTCCTGCAATGAAGTATGTTTGTACGCATCATGAACAAGCGGCTGCAATGGCTGCTGAGGGATATGCTCGAGTGAGAGGGAAACCTGGATTCCTCCTTGTAACGACTGGGCCTGGGGGGACCAACACGATCACTGGAGTTGCAGGTGCATGGACGGACTCTACTCCGCTCTTGGTCATCTCAGGGCAGGCCTACCATGATCAAACTGTTGGGGATTCAGGATTACGCCAATTGGGTGTCCAGGAACTTAATATCACAGAAATTGTAAAACCGATTACCAAATATGTTGTTATGGTTCGTGATCCCATGAAAATAAAATATCACCTTCAAAAAGCGTTGCACCTTGCAACAACGGGAAGGCCTGGTCCTGTCTGGCTTGATATCCCCATTAATTTACAGAATGCGATGATTGAAGAAGATGAATTAGAGTCATTTCAGCTGCCTCAGATTCATCATGATCCTATAAATGAAAATTTAACAAAAGAGGTTCTCCAGGTGCTTAACATTCTCCGCGAGGCAAAGCGCCCTGTACTCTTAATGGGAAATGGAGTTAGATTGGCAAAGGCTCAAGAGCTCTTCTTAGCGATGGCAGAGAAACTCTCTATCCCTATTCTCACTTCGCGAAATGCGAATGATCTCATCTGGGAAGACCATCCCCTCTATGCCGGCAGGCCTGGTTCCTTTAGCCATCGATCAGCAAATTTTGCGATTCAAAATGCTGACGTCGTATTGAGTATTGGGTCTCGCATCTCTCTTGGATTGACAGGTTGGGCGTATCGAGATTTTGTGAGAGAAGGAAAGTTGATTGTTGTTGATATTGATGCGACAGAACTAGAGAAGTCCACCATCAGGCCTTCTCTTGCAATTCATGCTGATCTGAAAGACTTCATTTGTGAAATGCTCCTCCATCTCGAGTCCTATGCTCCACAAGACCTCTCAGAGTGGAAAGCGAAAATAAAATATTGGAAAGAAAAATATCCTGTTGTTCTTCCAGAATATAAAGAGGTGAAGGATGCTGTGAATACCTATTACTTCTTAGATCTCCTCTCAGATGAGCTTGGGTCAGAAGATATTGTTGTAACTGATATGGGAATGGCATTTCAGTGTACTATGCAGGCTTTGAGATTGAAAAGGGGGCAACAACTGTTCACCAATGGGGGGATGGCTCCTATGGGATATGGGCTTCCTGCAGCGATTGGTGCATGTTTTGCGAACAACAAAAGAAGAATCGTCTGTATTGTTGGTGATGGTGGTTTGCAATTCAATATTCAGGAACTTCAGACTGTTGTTCATTACAAACTTCCGATTAAAATTTTTGTTTTCAATAATAATGGCTACAGTGCGATACGCGAGACCCAAAATACGTATTTTACAGGCTTTATTGCGTCAGAGCCCTCGAGTGGAGTGAGTTTTCCTGACACTCTCAAGATCGCACGTGCTTATGGGATCGCATCAAGGAGAGTCTCCAATCATACAAATCTCAGCAACTACATTCGAGAGGCATTAGATGGCAATGACGCTTTTATCTGTGACTTAATTGTTTCTGAGCAACAGAGAGTCTCCCCTAAACAGGGTGCATTTAATCGCCCTGATGGTAAGACGGTTCCTCGCCCTATCGAAGACATGCTTCCCTACCTTGATCGAGCAGAATTAGAGAAAGATATGATTATTGAGGCAATTCCTTTTGATCCTTATAAAGATGAGGCCTAAGATACATCTTGAAAGAATTCAAGCAGTACTTTTTGATTTTGATGGTGTTATTGCAGACACGATGGAAGACAATTTTAAAGCGTGGAAGAAAGCATTTCAAACGTATCGTATCGAGATAGCATCAAAAGATTATTTTCCCTTAGAAGGGATGCATCTCCTCAATGTTGCGCGAACACTTGGGGAAAAATATGGTCTTAGCTCACAAGAGGCTGAGACACTTGTCACATTAAAAAACAAGTTTTATGCGCAAGAACATATCTTTCGCTTTTATCCAGGCATTCATGAGTTGATATCCTTCTTGAAGGAAAAACAATTGCTCCTTGCAATTGTTTCTGCAAGTCCTAGAGAAAAACTCTCTCAAACTGTTCCGAAGGATTTCCTGCGTGAGTTTGACTCCATTATTGCTGGAGAAGATACGCTGCGAGGAAAACCTTCTCCAGATCCCTATCTTGCTGCTGCAAAGAATCTTAGGATTTCTCCGGAGAGATGTCTGGTGATCGAAAATGCTCCTCTTGGTATCCAAGCTGCAAAAGGTGCAAACATGTATTGCATTGCGCTTCCGACAACACTTGATCGAGGCTTCCTTCAAGAAGCGGATCTTGTCTTGGAAAACTTGGAGGAGGTGAAAAGTTTTTTAAATTGAGTAAAGATGGAGTATCATGAAAAATAAAGCTGTAGGGGCTATACCCCTCAATAAAGAAAAGAAAGTCCTCCTTCAATTAAGAGATAATAAGCAGGATATTGTTTATCCAGGTCATTGGGGGCTTTTAGGAGGTCGTATTGAAAAAGATGAAAATCCATTTGATGCTTTGAAACGTGAAATCAAAGAAGAAATTGGTTTCGATCTTCAGGGCGCAGAATTCCTGGGAATTTTTGATGATCTCAAAGATAATCTTTGTTATGTTTATATCTTTCCGTGCAATGAGAAAACTACTGCCATCACTCTCTTAGAAGGACAGAAGTTGGGCTACTTCAATTTTGATGAAATCATGCAGTTGCAATTACCTGAGCCTTTAAGACAACTTTTTAAAGATAAAAAAGGTGAAATATTCAATTCAGTATAGAAATTTTACATAACTCTGCAGAGGGAGACTTTCTCTTTTCCTTATACCTCCCCTTTTTTTCAGGGGTAAGTTACATTTATCTTTATTAAAGCCACATAATAAAACTTGGCATTTTATTTTGAGGCACTTCCTTAAAGGCTTGGCTTTCATCCACGCGGCAAACTGTTGGGTATTCTCTAAAAATAAATTATATTTTTATGTAAAGAAGAATGAGGAAACTATATTTTCCTAAACATTTACTTTTCTACTCGTGACTCTGTCCTTCTTCTCATTTGAATCGTTTGTATAGAGACCTAAAAACCATCTGCCTCTGTTTGTATCCCAGTCTGGCTCTCTGTGAGGATCGATTCTTGCTACACCATGTACCATGGTAGGGTATGCAACAACAGCATCGCCTTTCTTGATAAAGGGCTCAAGCAAAATCTCTCTCTCATTTTGATCAACAAAATAAATTCCCCCCTCTTCAAAATCTTCTCCATATTGTGACATATAAACTCCCAATATCAGTTTTTGATTATGGAAGGGATCTGTATGCTTTGGAATCAATCCAGCTCCAGGAGGATAATGTGCGATTTGCGATCTATCCACTATACCATCTCTTGGTTTATTATTGATAAACTCATCATAGGAAAAGCCTCCAAACGTTTTAACTAGACCCCAAATATGGTCTCCGTGTTTAAATGCTCCAAGAGGATCACCATTCCATCTAAAGAAGAAATATGAGTGTCGAATCGGGCTTATCTTATATAATTTTGCTGCTCCATCTTCGGTGATTAACTGATGAAAGTCTCTCGCTCCTTCAATCATGGGTTGATATTCTTGATCTCTCTGCTCCCCCCATTCTCTTGCTTTCTTTTTCATTTCTTCTAAAATACTGGCTTCTATTACGTCCCTGATAATATACGCATCACCGGCATAAATATTTTCAGTCAGCTCTTCATCATAAGATCTCACTCTTGTTTCAAATTCTAAGAGAGAAATTGCATGATATGTCCTCATTCTTGTGGGTGGATCTTGATGAGACTCCAGCCAAGCTAATCTTCCATTCATCGATTCTGCCATCGTCTTAATTCAAGAAACTATGTTTAAATACTTTATGCTCATCGTAGCGCTGTAGAAAGTAAACCTCTATTTTAGAGAGGTTTACTAACTTCATAAGGTTGTAAACCCACGCTTGGCAGAGCAATTCATTCTTTTGTGTAAAAAACTTCCTGGAGATAAGGTGCTCTCCATACATGCCCTTCAATCCAGAATGCCCTGTCTCACAAATGCTAGGCCTTAAGTTGTAAATCGACGGTAATTCGATCATCTGCTTTCGATAAAATCCTTTCACTTTCTTTCCATGCCTCCTTAAGGGAGCAACAAGCATTGCTCCCAGATCATACTTTGCAAATTTGTAATGCCCCTCACAATCATATGCTTTATCAGCAAGGAAGTGTGTGATCTTCAATTGCCTGCAAGCATCCCTTGCAAGAAGCGGGAAATCAAGCGTCTCGCTTCTGGCTTTTCTATGTACTCGACAT
>CAYJRI010000017.1:10104-12632 GCA_964372435.1 Candidatus Woesearchaeota archaeon
GTTCTTTCTCTTGCCTGAAATCGTTTGGAAGTAACCGCTTCTCTTGTCTAAAGAGAATCCTGTTCCATCAATTGCAACTACTTCCCCGCATTCCATAGCTTTCACGATTTCTTCCATCAAGGCAATAAACCATGCAGGCTTAGCCCGTAATGCAAACTTATTTATCATCGTGAAATGCGGAACTCTAGGCAAACCAATCTCTTCCTTAAGCAAATCAAGGAAGTCAGGCATTTCTCCATAGTGCTTTCTCTCTTTCTTCATCAGAGTAAGCATAATAATGTGCTTCTCATTGCTGAACACATTATTGTTCTTGCGAGAAAGTGTTCTTGGAATCCTTGCAGATTTAATTTTCCCCTTAGCTAGTCTAATAAGTTTTTTATACCTGTTCCCCTTTTTCATGTTAACCACCTCTTTTGTAGTGCTTTTGATCAATTGAGGTGGTTTTCTATAAGAAACTTTCTACAGCGCTGCTCATCGTTACTCAACGGGCAAAAAGATACTTTGTCCTGAAGGTATCTCTCATGAATTGCATCATGTGTTCTGCTTCGTGTGAATTTCGAGGAATGTTATGTGCGAGATCAAGGAGTTCATACTGTTGAAATCGCTCTGTCCAGTAGGGGTCTTTAAGATTTTCTAAAGTTCTTTGGCGTTGTCTGTCGCCCTCGGCATGATCTCCTTCGAGATGGTAGGCAAGTGCAAGAAAAAAACTCATCTCTGGATTTACAGGGTATCTTTCTTGGATCACACGCGTCCACTCAATAAACTTTTGGGGGCTTCCTTCATAGGTGAGATTTTTGTTCAACATGTAGTTTCGTGTGATATTGAATGCTCTCCAGATCTCCTTCAACTGTTCTCGAGATGGAATGAGCGCTCCTGGAAGGGTGAAGACGTTCATGCCCTTCGCGGTTTCATGTGTCATCAGTCTTCCTTGAAATACATCTTTTGTTGGAATAAAATCTTCATAGACATCTGCCCATTCTTTCTTCTCCTCTGTGTAACTTGAATTGGGTTGATAAACAGAAAACGCTGACCAATCAAGATTCATTTCAATAGAAAAATTAAAGCTGTCTATCATCTGTTGGAAATTTTCAGGAGGCCACATTCTTCCTTGCGGATCTTTTCCAGCAGGAAATCCTATGATGTAATTATCTCTAATGAAGAGTTCTGGAAATTGTTGTGCAAGTTTTGAAAATTCTCTGAATTTCTTGATGGTACCTGGCTTACTTATCCTCTTGAGCATCTCGGCATTCCCAGATTCTACACCAATGCTGAAACCATTGCACCCTGTTTCCACAAACTTTTTCATGAGCTCATAATTAAGGCAACTCGCGATGATTCCATTACTTTCTGCCCAGGTCATGCCTGTCACACCTCTTTCCTTGAGACCATCAAGCAGCTCCAAGACTCGGTCTTTGTACACTGTGAAATCATCATCCAGAAACTCGAAATGCCTCACTCCTCGTTCTTGGTAGAGGTATTCCATCTCGTCAAGCAAATCATCGATTACCCTGCTCCTTACTTTTCTTCCGCTGTAATCGGTAACATCACAAAAGGTACATCCTCCATGGCATCCGCGATTGAGAATGACTGTTGCAAAGGGCTTATCTTTACCCGCCATCCTAGAGTAAGGACTCAAGGTGCCTACTTTGCAATATTCTTCAATAGGAATCTGATCATACTCCCCTACTAAGCTTCCTTTTAATTCAACAATATCTGGAGGGCCTTTAGTTTCAAAGATTTCTCCCTGATATTTGAAAAGGATACCTGGTGTTGGCGGCCGAGGATTGGGGGAGGAGTAGAGCAGATCAAAAAGGTATGCGATCTTATTCTCGGCCTCACGCTGTAAAGCAAAATGGCAGATGTCTTCTTTTGATAAACCAATGCTACTGTAGGTAGCTTTTTGCCCTCCCGCCAGAATAATTTGTTTTCCAGGCCTTTTTGTCCTGAGATATTCAGAAATCTGCATGAATCCTGGTGCATCTACGTCAAAGAGGTTTGAGATACCTACGATGGATGGATTGTGTTGTTCAAAATACTCATCTAAAATTATCGTCCAGTGGAGAGGATCAAAGGAGTCATCTTCAATTGCTCTTTTAAGAAATTCAAAATTTGCATCCAAAATATCAATCTCTAATCCTCTTCCTCTCAAAGCAGATTTCAAATACTGGGCACCTGTAAAAGGATATGCGTAGTAACATCGATTCCTTGCCACTTCCTGCTCAAAGGCGTTGAGATTCAATTGCGGACCCTTGACGAAGAGAACCTGGTTGTTTAATGGGATTTGTTTGTGCAATTCCTCACAATACTCTCTTAACTTTTGATGTGTAAGAGTCCTGCTCTCAGGATCATCTTCTTTTTTGAAAGAGGTAAGTTGAACAAGCTGAGACATCTTGTCCTCACCGCAGGATCTAAGATTTATAAACCTTATGAAACTTGTTGCACGATTCCCCATAAGCAATACAGCTTTGCTCATAAGATATTGTAAAGTTATCGTGAGTTAAGCTTAAATAGTATGTTTTCCTCTGAAA
>CAYJRI010000018.1:0-6063 GCA_964372435.1 Candidatus Woesearchaeota archaeon
GGCTCTATTAAATAGAGCTATTCTATTATATATATTATAATATACCTGATATAATAGGTATTTCGTAGATATATTTATAATAATACCATATATTGATAATTAAGCCATATATATTTATAAATCTTTCTCTTCTTGTCTTTTTCTCTTGCTATGAGTAATGTGTTAACATCAGAGTAACACCGAAAGGTTTATAAATGAAGTTGGAAGGTTCTCTCGTTTTAAGATGTTTTTCTTGCTTGGAAGAGAAAGCTTTTTAAACCCAAAATGGCATGACTTACTGCCTTTCAAGGTGTGTAAGGAGACTTACACTTAGGCATGCTGTAAGGCATGTTATATAATTGAAAGGAGGTTAAACAAATGAAATTTAATTTTAGAAAGATTACATCAGTGTTAGCGAGTGCAGTGATGTTAGGAAGTACTGCTGGATTTGCTGCTGCTGCAATGAATTATCCTGCTCCCTTCGTGAAGGGTGGGGTAGCTGATGTTGCAGTAGTGGTGGGTGCAAGTGCAGCTTCCTCTGACTATCTTGCATCTGTTGATCTAGGACAGAATTTACAGTTCAAACTTGCTGAGCAGACAGCAACATCTGGAGCTGAAACAGGAGCAACTACTTCTGGAGGAGATAGTGTGACCTTGGCAACCTCTGCGAGAAAACTTTACTATAATGATAGTATTAGTGCGCCAAGAGGTTCGCTTTCAAGTAGCAATTTGCCATCTATTCTTGGTGATGGCAAATTCACAGATATTACAGGAACAGCTTATCCCTATACCCAAACACTCTTTGTTGGAAATAGGCCTGCTGTTTTTGGAACCTCTGGAGGAGATCTCAAAGATCCAGTTTTACTCATGGATGTAGGTACAACTGCAACTGATCCGCTCTACAACTACACTATTAGTTTTAGCAAGGCTATCAATGTTTCTGACGCGACAGGTGTTCAGGGTAGAAATGTTAAGATTCTTGGTGTAGACTATGTCATAGGTGCGAGTTCCACACAATCAGTTCTTTACTTGCAAGGTTCTGGGGAGACTGTAATCATCCAAGGAGGAGAGTCGAAGACAGTCACTATTGGCGGAGTTGAGCATACTATTGAGTTGGTCACGACAGGTTCAACCACTCAGGCTAAGATCAGTGTTGATGGATCTAGCAGAGATGTTGTTGAAGGAAGTAAGTATTCCTTCCCTGGCGATATTGTGATCTATGTTAAGTCAGTTGACCATCCGAGTTTTGCAGGAGATCTTAGACAAGCAGAGTTGATTGTAGGAGCAAATGCTTTAAGAATTGACAATAGCTCTACGGTGAAAAAAGGTGCTGATGAAACAGCTATTAAAGGAACATCAGCTTCTATAACTGCAGGAAGTAATGGCGGGCAGATCACTGGAGTTACTGTTGCAGTGGCAATGTCGAAGTCTCAGCTGGATCATTTAGCAAAGGGAGAGTCCTTTACTGATCCTGTTTTTGGAGGCTTAAAGGTCCAATTTGGTGGCGCAGTGCCAACGCTTGACGATGCCTCTAGAGGAAAGGTTATGGTGCATACTGATAATCAGCAGTTTGGTTATGTGACGTTTACCAGTGCTGGCGCAGGTACTGCAGGAGAGAAAAGAGTGACGTATGTGTATGATAACAATACTGCAACAGGCGCTGTATCACCATTGCTAGGAGCTTACCAGACTCTCAATACCAATGGTCGTGGAAGGATTGTTGTGTACGAAGGAGAAGACGCTGCTCTTAATGACCAGATTGTTATTAATCAAGGTGATGCAGGAGCAATTGTTGAAGTCACTGACCTCACAGCAGATGCAACCAATCCAAAGGTTACCTTGCAGAATGTGATTACAGGGGAAAGCAAAACCATCTCGTTGTCTAATGTTACAGACTACCATCGTAAAGTAGGAGAGAGTCTCTGGGGAGGGAATGGGTATACTATTAAGATGAATGTAGGAGGAACCCTTCTCAATATCACTTGGAGTTCTTCTACTGCGACCAGAACTTTATTCCCAAGAATAAAGTTGAAGGATGGTGGATGGCTTGCATTCTTAGCAGAAACAAGTGTTGCTAATGGTACTTTAGTTATCTTTCCAGACGGTTTGACAACCCTTGGAACAGCTGGAACAAATGTCCAGAATGGTTCAGTTACCATTAGTCCGGGGAATGGAATTGTCTGGGGAGCACGACTGACTACTGCGAGTATTGTTCAGAATATTACTTCTGGAGGAACCCAGTGTAACTTTAATGTTTCGCAGGGACCAGCTTTATTATTCGTTGAGCCTAAGAAGTGGGATGATGCTTCCTTTGGGAACTTCATCTGTACTCCATTGATAACAGCTGGATCTGGTGGAACAATAGAGATTGCAGTTGGAGATCCTGCCATTAATGGCACGAACTCTGGATATATCACCTGGAGCTCTGATACGTTTAAGAAACAGGCTGTAGATAAGTTTGGAACCCTTGTAACAAAGGAGGACAGGACAAATGAGAATGGTGTAGCTACTATCAGTTACCCAAGTTCTCAGATGTACCTTGATGTCTTGTTTACAGCTGAGTCTGTTGTGGTTACTCCTGGTGCAGGTGGTACTGGTGGAACTGCTACTGAGCTTGGTTCAGTCGTAGTGAGAGATTCAGAAGTTGGTTCAGTATCTGAGAAGAACATTATTGTGATTGGTGGAAGCTGTGTCAATACTGTTGCAGCAAAGTTGATCGGAAGCGATACGAAGCTTTGCGGTTCAGCCTTTACTGAGAAGAGTGGTGTTGGGCCTGACCAATTCCTTATCAAGGCGATGGACAGTCCTTACGCTACAGGAAAGATTGCAATGCTGGTAGCTGGTTATGAAGCAGCTGATACAACAAAGGCTGTCAAATACCTGATTACCAATAAGCCTTTAACAGATGCTGGAACTAAGATCCATAAAGTAACACAAACAGAAGCTGATGTAGCGAGTGCGTAAACTTTTTTTCTTTTTTTTCTTTTTGTTTTTTAGAAATTTTTCTTAGATTTTATGGGCATAGAAGATAATATGCCGTGGGGATAGATTACTGTGAAGGGTTGGTTCTTTAAACAGTTATCGAATATAAATTTTCTATATTTTAAGGAGAATTTTTATTGAATTCTCTCTTTATGGGGCTCTGATTTCTTTGATAGTGGCTCTCATATCAGAGTACATTGGAATTTCTTTGATGTTGAAGAGCTTGATCTCTGCAATCCAGATAAGTACAACAAGGAGTGTGCTTGCACTATACCACACTACAAGATGAGTTGTGTTAAAGTATTCGAAACCTGAAAAAAAGAGCAGTGCGAAGAGGAAAATTCTCGCGAGATTGGCAAGGAGGAATGTTGCAAAGGAGAAGAGTATTGCAAAAATCCTTTTTTTAAGGTGCATCCTTGGGGTGGAGAGATTCAAGATGAGAAGGAGATAATAGGCAGAGCCTGCGATGCATGCGTCAATGAGCTCGATAATGCCAAAATGAGTGATGATGCGATTGCCTTCGAGCATTGAAGGAATAACGAGATTGATGAGGTAGTAAGAAGGAAAGATAGTAAGGGGGGAAAAGATGAAATAGAAAATGAAAAGGTTTGGAAAAGCAACTATGAGAAGGATGCTGTATCGTGAAATGATATCGAACTTCATTCTTCATCCCCTTTTTGGAAGGTTTTTAAATAAGGTCCTCCTCTCAAGAGGATGAAATTGGCATTTATATATTTGGCTCTCCTCATTCTTTTGATTGTGAGTGTTTTTTTTGATGCTGTATTCACTCTGTTCCTTGTGACATTCCGGACACCTTTGCTCAATGAGTTCATGGAGTGGATAAGTTATGGAGGAACGTGGTTTTTTGTTTTGATTTTAATGACTTCTCTTTTCTTATGGAATGAAAAGAAGAGGAAATGGATCCTTCCTTTGTGGTTGAGCTTGGGAGTGGGTATGGGGGTTACTTTTCTTCTGAAATTGCTCTTTTTTCGGGAGCGGCCGTATCTTGCTTTACATCTTCCTGCTCTCTTGGAAAGGGAAGGAAGCAGCTTTCCTTCAGGGCATGCAACTGCTGTTTTTTCAACGCTTGCTGTTTTAGACAGGGAATTTCCAAGATTGAAGTGGTTTTGGCTTGGATTTGCCCTGCTTGTTGCTTTTTCAAGGGTTTATCTTGGGGTGCATTATCTCTCTGATGTGGTTGTGGGAGGAGTGATTGGATTCTCAGCAGGATTGTTCGTGGTGCATTTCTGGGAGAAGAAATTTAGGAGGTAGAATCTTTGCTTGCCCAGCGTATAAGGAAAAGGAATTAAATTCTTTGACTAAGGACTCTGCGCATATTTCATTGAGAGAAAGAAGAAGAGAGGTATAAAAATTTATTCTTCTTAGATATCATATCCTGAGGAATGTCCTATGGCTCCAAGCATGAATCGCTCTGTAGCTTTTACGACGTCATTACATTCTGCAACCTGGATTTTATAGCATGATCCTTCTTGGAGAATCTGGGTTTTTTCTGCTTTTTCTGTAATAATGACTGGAACAGGCGCATCACAGGATGCATAGTACAGTCCCTGCTCTTCTGCTTGTGTTTGATCTGTTGATCCTGGAAGCGCCTTTACTCCTGCTGCTGCTAAAAACTGTCCGAGATTGACTCCTGCAATAGAGTTGTCAGAGCAATCTTCCATGCTGCTATCAAGCGCAATGATTGCTTCTTTTTTGAGTGCAATTCTTCCTTGAATAGGAATTTCTTCCAGGGTTCGTGGATCGTTCCTCAAATAGAAATTGAAATTAGCGATGACGTTTCCTGTTGGAGAGGTGATGGGAATCTTAGCATGATAGAGAAGAAGTTTATCGAACATCTCTCGCTGAAAATCAAGGCCAACATATTCAAAGGTATTTGAAGCATAGCGATACCATGCCACTCCTCCTACCGCAAGGAGGACAAGCACCATGAGAAGAATGATCATCTTAACATACAAGTTCTGGCTCTTGATCTCGGGAGCAGGAGTGATCGGGGAGGTGGATGCACTAGAGAGAGTGTCTAAACCTTCTCCTGGTTCTTTTTTTTCTTCCTTTATTTCTGCCTCTTGCATTATCGTGGGTTCTCTGCCTGTTCCTTGCTTTTCTTCTTGCTTTTTTGACAATCTCTTTATTTTCTTTTGATCTTTCATCTTATTCCGAGTAGTTTCTCTTTATTTTCTTTTGATCTTTCATCTTATTCCGAGTATTTTGTAGAGAAATGCGTCGCTTAATTTTACGAGGTCTGCGTAATGTCCCTCGATGAAGACACAGTTATCTTCTTTGGTGAGAGAGGTTTCATTCTGTTCCCTGATAATAATGAGGGTGTCTGCAGTGCAATTTTTTTCTGGGAGGTCTTCTGTGCAATTCTGGCCCTGCAGGCAGGCATTCTGCACCCTTGGGAGAAATCTTCCGAGATTCGCAGCTATTTCTGCGGTGGCTTCTGGATTTTCTGAGACAAAGTAGAGAGGTTTTCCTGAATAGAAGTTTACGTCAATTCCTAGAGGTTGAATTTCCTGAGTTTCATTGGGAGAGTATTGGAATTGAAATGCTTGTCCTTGGATTGTGGTCTGCCATAAGCCGTTGCTGTTAAGGAAGAATTCATAGCTATTGTAGTTCTGTGTAATGACTCCTGAGTCTGTTGCAGGGTTATTGAGGAAGGCGAAACCTGCTGTGCTAAAAACCATGACTGCTACGAGGATAATGCCTATGATGAGTTTCTTTCGTGTCTCTCTTTTCTCGACATCTGCTTGTGTTTCGATTTTGCGGATTTGCATATCTCTAGAGGAAAAAGATGGTTTAAAACCTTTTTTGTGAAGGATTATATCAATTGTGGATCAACTATTAGCGCGAATGAAGAAGATCATGAAAGGTTGCTAAGACTTTTTGATAGAGTGTGTTGCCTCTCTGAGTGAGTGCAATTATTTTCGCAGTATATTCATCAGGATCATCACTCTCTGCTCTTTTTATTGAGAGATATCCTAATCGATGAAGTTTTTGTAAACTCAAGTCTGTTTTCTCATCGGTAATAATCTCAGGATTTTTGTAAACTCAAGTCTGTTTTCTCATCGGTAATAATCTCAGGAT